>PMDT01000342.1:6388-28677 GCA_003154555.1 Spirochaetaceae bacterium | reverse complement strand
TTGTTTTCGGCATCGGGGCGCGGGAAGCCTCAATTCAATGATCCCCCTGTCGATACTTATACTGTGCGAAACAGGGGAAGCATGCGTTCGCTGGAGCGTCGCGTCGCGCAGCTTGACCGGCTCATGAGAGGATAGGAAGGGATGGAACGGCAGAAAATTTTCTGGGTCGTGCTGTCAGTGAGTGTCTTTGTCGTGATCGTCCTGGTCGTGGGGGTGCTGCTCCTTCGCCAGAAGTCTTCCACCGCGGCACCGGTCACCGTGAGCCCGATCTCCGGCACGGGAACGCAGGTCTACGAGTATCAGAACCCTCCGACAGCCCCCGGAGCGCAGGGGGCCCAGCCGTCAAGCTCCGGCAGCTCGCAAACGAGCCAGAAGCCGGGCGATCAGCAGACCATGCATTTCTACATCGGGGAAGGCGACGGACAGAACGGGCAGCCGGCCGCTACAAGCCCCGCCGCGAGCACGCCGGCCGCGACGGCACCGCAGGCAAGCCCGGCGCGAACCGCCGTGCGCCCGTCGACACCGGCACCTGCAACAGTCAAGAAGCCCCGGAAGGGCATCGATTTCTGGATCCAGACCGGCTCCTATAAAAGCCAGGGAAAGGCGGAGGAGCTGGTGACGCTTCTGGAAAGCAAGGGCCTGACGGGAAGGGTTTTCTCTTACACGTCCAAGACCGACACCTATTACCGGGTCCGCATCGGGCCCTATCCGAACAAGGGCGATGCGGAAAAGTTTCTCGCCGAGGTGAAGCACGTGCAGGGCCTGGAAACGAGCTATATCGCGCAGGTCACCGTGACGCGGCCCGCCACGAACTAAAGAGCAGCGGCCGCCTTTCTCAGGGGCCCGCAAGGACCTGTTCGTAGATCCGCTCGTACTGCGGAATGATTTTCGCGTAGTCGAACAGCGACGCCCGCGCGCGCGCCGCGGTGGCGTAACGCCGCGCCGACGAGCAGTCTTCCAGGAGCTGCAGGCAGTATCCCGCCATGGCATTGATGTCGCCCACCGGCGCCAGGAATCCCGTCACTCCATGTTCGACGACCTCGGGCAGCCCCCCGACGTCGCTCGCGACAACGGGCACGCCGCTCGCCATGGCCTCCAGCGCCACGAGGCCGAAGCTTTCCGTTTCACTGGGAAGCAGGAGGACATCGGCGGCCTTTAAGAGCGGCACAACCTCGTCCACGACGCCGACGTAGCGTACGACCTTCGACAGCCCCATGGAATCCACCAGCTCGCGCGTCCTGCCGTATTCGGGCCCGTCCCCCACGAGCACCAGGCGCGCGTCCATGGATTCCCGCACCCGCGCGAAAATCCGCACCACGTCTTCGGTGCGCTTGAGGGGGCGGAAGTTCGAGATGTGCATGAGGGTGACCTGCCGCTCCGAGGTTTTCTCCGGGATGCAGCGCGGATTGCGCACCTCGTGCCGGTCCGGGTCGATGAAATTGTAGACGACCTGGATATCCTTTTTCACGGGGATCTGCCGGTAGGTTTCGTCGCGCAGGTAACGGGAGACGGCCGTCACGGCGTCCGATTGCTCGATCGACCACTGCGTCACCGGCTTGAAGGAAGGGCTCGACCCCACGAGAGTGATGTCCGTTCCGTGCAGCGTGGTGACGACCTTCAGATTCAGCTCGGGGGCGATCTGGCGCGCCATGATGGCAGCTGCGGCGAAGGGGATGGCGTAGTGTACGTGCATGACCTGCAACTTGTGCGTTCGTGCGACCTCCACCATCTTCGCCGTGAGGCTGAGGCTGTGCGGGAACTGCTTCAGAAGAGCGTGATTCTCCTGGTCGACCTCATGGTAGCAGACACGGGGCGGAAGCTCGCCGAGACGCAGAGGGTTGGCGTAGCTGATGAACGCCACCGAGTGCCCGCGCTCCGCGAGGTGCTTGCCCAGCTCAGTGGCCACCACGCCGCTTCCGCCGGCGGTGGGGTAGCAGCAGATGCCGATCCGCATGTGCCGCTCGGAGGCAGGCTCCGCGTGGCCGGTGCCCAACGCTGCCTCCAGTGGATCATCGCGGCCGGACGAGCTCAACGATGATGGCTCGCGGCGGGTACCGGTCGGCGTCACAGGCCGCCGTCCCAGGCATCGGGATCATCCGCGCGCGCATGACGGATCTGGCTGGGGTTGTGATAGATCCTGCTGTTGGCAGGCACGCTGTCTGTGAGCCACACATTGCCCCCGATGATCGACCCGCGGCCGACGACCGTCTTCCCGCCGAGTATTGTCGCCCCGGCGTAAATCGTGACCTCGTCTTCTATCGTGGGATGGCGCTTGCTGTTGGCAAGCTCCTTGCGGACGCTCAGGGCGCCAAGCGTCACGCCCTGGTAGAGCTTCACGTTGTCGCCGATCACGGTCGTCTCTCCGATGACGACGCCGGTGCCGTGATCGATGAAGAAGGAATCGCCGATCGTCGCCCCCGGATGGATGTCGATGCCCGTCTGGCCGTGCACGTATTCACTCATCATGCGGGGAATCATCGCGACGTGCCGTTCGTACAGCTCGTGCGCGATCCGATGCACGAGGATGGCCTCCACGGCGGGATAGGAGAGGATGACTTCCTCGTAGGTGCGCGCCGCCGGGTCTCCGCGGAAGGCGGCCTGCACGTCGCGGCTCACGCGGCGACGGATCTCCGGTATTCCTTCCAGGAGCTCGCGCACGATGTCTTCCGCCTCACCGGTGCAGTTCTGGTGTCGGTCACAGTCGTCCATCATCCTGCACGTGTAGCGCAGACTCTTCTCCACTTCTATGGTGAGCCCGCGGGCGACATTCACGACCTTTTCCCCGATGGCATAGCGCATGCCGGAAAGCTCAAGGCGCTCCTCCGTGCGGAAGCCCGGGAAGATGAGGGACGCCAGCTCCTCCACGATGCGTTCCACGCTCTGCCGCGAGGGGAGATTGGCGCCTTCGATGTGATTGATGCCCCCGAGCTCCCGGTAGGAAAGGAGGATGTCTTCCACGATGCCATCGAGGAAATCGGGCGGTTCCCGTGCCGGGACCTGACTCATGCAAAGAAAATGGGGCGGACACAGCGGTTTGTCAAGGCGGATCAAATCCCCTACAATGACCCCATGCGGGTTCATCTCCCTCTCAGCGTCAGCCTTCTTGTTGCCGTGGGCGTGCAGGTGCTCTGCCAGGTCTACAAGGTCGTTTTCTATTCGCTGCGCACGCGTCGCCTCGCCCTCTCCTGGCTCGTTTCCGCGGGTGGAATGCCCAGCGCGCACTCGGCCTTTGTCAGCTCACTCGCCGTCTCGGTTGGCCTCTGGGCCGGTTTCGACACCGACCTCTTCGCCGTAACGGCCGTCTTTTCCATCATCATCATGTACGATGCCCTGCGCCTCCGCGGGGCCGTGCAGCACCATGCACGGATCCTGACCGATCTCGTGCGCGCGCACCCCGAGGTCGATGCAGGGAAGATCAACGTTCGTCTGGGTCACAGCGCGGCGGAAATCGCGGTGGGGATCGTCGTCGGGGGGGGATGCGCGCTGCTGGCCCGGGCGCTCATTCGATAGAGGGCCGCGCCCGGCGGCGCTTCAGCGGCTGCGGGCGATCCTGGTCTGCTCGGTGATCGTCTGCGATGATTCGCTCAGCGCGTCGCGCACCGTGCTGAGCTTCGCCTTCGCCTGGGCAAATGCCCCGGCGGCGATGTCCTTCTGGGCATCCAGCACTGTTGCACGCGCCTGATCGGGAAGCTGCTGCAGGGGCATGATGACGTCCATCTTGATCCGGGGCACCCTCTTTGCCGCCCACACGCGGGACTCGAAAGGCTGGATGGCAGCAGTCACCTCGTCGACGAGCGCGGACGCTTCCAGGGCCACCTGCTGCTTCGACGAAGCCGCGGTCTCACCTGCCGTGCGGGCATCGACGGCCGCCTGTTCGGCGAGCGACCGCGCGAGATCGTAGTTGCGCGACAGCGCGGATCGTTTCGCCTGCGCCGCAAGCTCCGCGTCCAGGGAGTTCATCCGGTCCTGCGCCGCGCGCAGCGCGTCCGGGGCATACGTGATGACATCAGGATTCTGCAGGGCGGCGGCAAGTGCGGCTTTTGCGGCGTCGATGTCCGCCTGCGGAGGGGACGCGCAGGCGGCGAGCAGGAGCACAAGCAGGCCAGAGACGAGCCACCGGGATTTTTTCATCAATCGAGGGATTCCTTTCGCGCACAGTCTGGGCATATCATCATTATCGGCACGCGCATCCGCGAGGCCAGGGGACTCTCGTCGTGAATCGAGGCGAAGGAAAGCCGATTTTTGCCTCGGTGTCAAGGGACGGCGCCGCGCCGGTGGGCGGCTTTAAAAATCATGCCCGGCTCGCTATACTCTGAGCATCAGTGAGGAGGAAGGGATGATTCATACACGGAGGAAAATAGCGTTGCTCGCGGTCGTCGTCGCGCTCGCGGCGGGGGCTGTCTTCGCCCAGGGGCTTTTGCCAAGCAAGATCTGGGTCCTGACGGTCAATGTGAACGTGCCCAATGCATCGATTTACGTCGACAATGCCCTGATCCAGGGCAATGCCGTGCGGGTGCAGGGCGGCGTCCATACGATCCGGGTCCACGCGGATGGCTACAGTGATGTCTCCCAGACGATTACGGTCAAGGAGAATATGCAATTCGGCGTGCGGCTGAATCCGATGCTCTTTCCCGTCACCATCCGGGTGACCGCGCCGAATGCAAGCGTGTTTCTCGACGGGAACAACATCACCGGCTCGACCCCTTCCGTCATGCCGGGGTCGCATACCGTGCAGGTGACCGCGCCGGGATTCCAGGACTACAACACGGTCATCAACGTTTCCGGCCCGGTGGCCCTCGATATCCCGCTGCAAGCCGCGGGTTTCCTGCTGACGGTCAACTCGAATGTTCCCGACGCGACGGTCATCATCAACAACCTCGCCAAAGGCGCGGTTCCCTACTCCGAATACCTTTCCCCCGGCAGCTACACCGTGCGCGTCTCCGCCGCCGGGTACTACGACTACATCGCGAGTGTCGCGCTGGACAGGGCGATCGCGATGACGGCGCCGCTGAAGCCGCTGCCGCAGCCCGTCACCCAGCCCTCGACGCTGACATTCGTCATTCCGCCCGTCTTCCGCGATCCCCAGATGCAGCCGGGCGACCCCATGGACGTCGTGCGGATCTTCGTCGACAACCGCCTTGTCAATCCGAACAGGGAGCTCAACAGGATCGCGATCGCCCCGGGGCGCCATCGCATCCGCATCTCCTCGGGCTCTTTCTCGATGCAGTTGGGCGATATCACCGTCCAGTCCGGGATGAGTTACATTATAGAGCTCGCGCTCGACATGAAGGTCAGGGCGGTCAGCTCCGACCAGTAAGCCTGTATTCCACCACGGGGACATTCGTCCCCGTGGATTTTTCCCGCTGACGGGAACTCATTTCCCGTTTTTTTTCTCCAAAATACATTCCTTTTCCAGTCAGAAATCTTGACAGCAGCTCCGGGCGACCTTACTATGGGTTTCTGAAAAAAGGAGGCCTTCATGCGTCGCATCCTGATACTCTCACTTTTCATCCTGCCTGCATCTCTTGCCCTTGCCGCCACCGCCCAGATCACCGCGCAGGCTGACGCGCTCGACCTGAAAGGCTCCTACGTGGAGGCGCGCAAGCTGTTGCTCGATGCAGTCCCGGGTGCCGCGAGCGCAAAAGAGCAGGCGGAGCTGTACTGGCGTGCGTCGCGAGAGACTTTGAACCTGGGCGATAAAGCCGACGACGCGAAGAAGCCGCAAGGTGACATCCTTGCGCTGTTCACGGAGGGGGAAGGCTACGCCGACAAGGCAATCGCCGCTGATCCCCAGAACGACCTGGGCTATTACTGGAAATCGTCGAATATCGGGCGCTGGGGCCAGACCAAGGGGATTCTCAATTCGCTCTTCAAGGCCGGTCCGATGAAGGATCTCCTTGTAAAGGAGCTCTCCCTCAACGTCAACCGTACCGATGCCTACTACGTGCTGGGTCAGCTCTACCGCGAGCTTCCGGGGTGGCCGGTGTCTTTCGGCAACATCGACGCCGCTGTTTCCCTGGGTCGCAAGGCGGTGGACCTGCGTAATGCGCAATTCCAGGCGGGCACCGAAAAGGACCTCGTCTACAATTTCTCCAACGAGCTTGCGAAGACTCTCTGGAAGCGGAACTGGAGCGCCGACAAGAGGCTCGCCGAGCAGAAGAACAAGACGGAAAAGCTCGCCTCTGCAACCACGGCGCTGGACAAGGGCTCCTGGTACGAGGCGAGCGTGACCTTGAAGAACATGTCCGATCGCGATGAAGCGAAAATGCTCGTGCAGGCGGTCGTGGCAGATTTGCAGAAGGTGGCGGACCGCAACGCGGACCAGAACAAGGATCTGAAGAAGGCGGTCGACCTCCTCAACGGGTGGTAGGGGGTTTCCGCCCCCTTTCGCCTTTCATGAGGCTTGCCTTTGTGAGTGTTCCGTCCCCCATCTTGCGCTGGAGACGGAACACTGCCTCTTCCACCTTTTTCCTGCGCGCGAACCCGTCGGTGAAAAGCTCCAGCTGATCCTGCGTTTCCGTGGTCGTCAGGTTGGAGAAGCCGATGCCGATGAGCCGGATCGGTGTGCCACCCGTCCAGCGGGAGCCCAGCAGCTCCCGCGCGACCGCGTACAGCTCCTCCGCGGACGTCACCCAGTGCTTGATGGTCTTCTGCGCGGAGAGCGTCGTGAAGTCATGGTAGCGGAGCTTCAGCGCGACCGTCTTTGATTTCCAGCTCCCTTCGAGCATCCGGAACATCACCTGGTGGCAGAGCTCCAGCAGCGTCCGCTCGATGCCCGCGCGGTCCTTGCGGTCGTGCTCGAACGTGGTCTCCGTGGAGAGCGACCTGCTGTGCGGTTCCTCCGCGAATATTCCCGGGTCGGTGCCGCGCGTGACCGAGGAGAGGAAGCCCGAGGCACCCTGCCCGAGCAGGCGCGCGAGCTCGGGTTGCGGCATCCCGCGAAGTTGCCGCACCGAGGTGATGTTGAGCTCCGTGAGGCGCTGCAGCGTTTTTTCCCCGATGCCCCAGAGATCTGAAAGCTTGATTCCGTCCATGAACGCCACTGCGTTCTCTTCTCTGACCTCCACCAGGCCGTCGGGCTTGCCGGAGTTCGTGGCGAGCTTCGCGATGTACTTGTTCGGCCCGATGCCGACGGAAATCGCCAGCCCCGTCTTTTCCCTCACCTCCACCTTGAGTCGGGCGCCGGTGTCCCGGACGGGCCCGAAGAGCCGCTCCGTGCCGGAAAGGTCGAGGAACGCCTCATCCACGGAGATCTGCTGCACGTGGGGGGTGTACCCGGCAAGGATGTGCATGACCTGGCGGGAAACCTCGAGATAGCGGTCCATGCGGACGGGGAGGTAGACACCCTGGGGACAGCGCCGACAGGCCTGCGTGATGGGCATCGCTGAATGGATGCCGAAACGGCGCGCCTCGTAGGAGCAGGCCGAGACGACGCCGCGGTGCCCCGGAGCCGCGCCGACGATGACCGGCTTTCCCTTCAGCGAGGGGTCATCACGCTGCTCCACCGACGCATAGAAGGCATCGAGATCGACGTGGAAGATGACGGGACGGATGGACGCGTCACTCACGTCTTCAGGTCCACGGCGTGAATCACGCGCACACGGGTGGCGACGCGCAGATCGGGACGCGTTCCGACTTCCACCCCGATGAGTGGTGAATCGAATTCCGCGGAGAGGGAGAGCGTGAAGGCGCTGTCAATCGGCAGCGTGAGCTGGAGGACGAGCGGGTCCGGTGGAAAGGCGCCCACCAGCAGCCGGTACTCACGAGGGCTCACCCGGACAGCGGGAAACGAGCTGTCGAAGAGGATGAAATCGGAGACGGACGTGAGGGTGACCGCAAAGAGCCTTGGTCGCAGGGGCATACTCACGTCGAGGGTCACCGTGCGCTCCTGCAGGAACTGCCCCGAGGTGACGTTCACTGCAACCGGGGAGGCTACGATGGGCAGAACGAGCGTCGCGTGCGTCTCTTGTGCGGGTACCGTGAGCGCCCCGTCACCGTCGCTTACCCCGAGGCTGCCCAGCGGGGCGGCGCTCGCAAGCGAGAGATAGGTCGAGGTCGTGCGGCCCCGCGTGTCGACCACCAGGGTCTGCGTCGCGGAGAGCTGCTGCGGGTGGGCCGCGGAAAACGGTGAGAATGTCAGGAGATGCACGGCCAGCGCGGCGCCCGCGGCAAGGAAGATCCCCGCGATGATCAGCTCCCTCCTGCCGCGGCGAAGAATGCCCCTGCCCCGGAAGAGCAGGCCGACCCGCAGGAATGCGAGCACGATGGGGAGGCACGCCCCCGCGATCAGGAGATTGCCCCAGAGCGGGGAAAGCATGAGAAAACGGCAGAAAGGAAGGGCCGGCGCGAGAAAGACGGAGATCACCCCCTTCACGCCCCACAGGGGCGCGGGGAGGATGAAGAGGGTCTTGACCCATCGGTTGGGCATGATCGTGGAGAGAAAGACGAAGATGAAGGCCCAGAGAAAATAGAATGTGAACGAGATGTCGAACACGGCCACCACGATGACATCGACAAGAAGCACGAAGAGGGCTGCCGCGGCGTAGAAGCTTCCGCTGCGCGCAATGCGCAGACGGCGGAGCGGCATATACAGGATGGCAGCGAGAAAAACTGCCGTGCAGATCTTCAATGCGAGGAACGGCAGGGGCGCGAGGCTCCACAAATCGGGGAAGCCCCGCAGGGAAAGTACACCCTCCAGGACCCAGGTCCCTGCCACGAGGAATCCGAATGGGAAGGCCACCATGGGCACAAGGACGAAAAGGTGGCGGACGAGTGTTCTCGTGTACTTCACCAGGCCCCTGCGGAAAAGCTGCGCGTACAGGAGAACGATGGCCAGGACGGCGCATATCAGGAGCACGTACCCCTGCTCCCCGATGATGAGGGAAAAGTCGCCGACCTGGGCCTGGAGGTAATGCAGGTCCCAATCCTCCGGGATTCCGTCCATACCGTCGCGAACGAAGGTCCGCAGGAAAGATGCCAGCGTGGCGAGCCTCTGGTCTGCCGGCAGGGAGTCGACCCCGCCATATTCGCCCTCGATGCCGACTGATGGGTAGCCTGCCTTCAGCCAGGGCTCGATGAGCGTCCTTTCATCCGTCGCGCCAATGCGGAAAATCTGCGTCTCGTCCCCGGGCAGCAGGAAAGGGACGTGCGCCTCCCGCAGCGCGCTCGCCGACCTGTTCATGAGCCAATACGGGCTCACGATGCCTTTCCCGCCGCCCCTGACCAGCACGCGGGAGGGCACGGCGTGGAGATTCAAGTAGATGACCGCCGCCCGGTAATCGGGTTGGAAATCGCGCAGGAACAGGTTGCTCCCCATCGGGTAGACATCGGTGTCGCCGTATTCGGCTCCGAGGAAGAGCACGGTGACCCCCGTCGGAGGTGTGCCGCCCTGCAGGCTCTCGATCAGGTTCACGGCAAGAGCGACTGCCACTGAACCGTCGGCCGCGGCATCGGAGTCGGGCGGCGCGTCCAGGGGCACGGCGAGAATCAGGGTATCGCGGGAGGCGCCCGGCAGGTCGACGCGGAGGCAGGTCGAAAACGAATGCTCGACCTCTGCCTGGCTGAAATCGAACCGTGCAGACCGAATGCCCCGCGCGGCGAGGCTCTGTTCGATCCACGAGAGCAAGGCGTGCTCCGCCGTGGAGCCTTCCCGTCGCGGCGTGAAGCCGGCGACTGCGTGCAGTATTTCCCCCAGGGAGGCAGCGGGCGCCGTTGCCCCCGCCTGGGCATCGAGGGGAGTCGAGGCGAACAGGCACGCGAGCAGGAGCGCCACGATCATGGTGGGCCAAGCATAGGAGAAGCCCCGCCGGCCGTCAATCTTGAATTGCGCAGGTGATTTCATTACTCTCTTGATCGAAGCCATGGAAGTCATGCCGGAGATCGTCCAACGCCGCAGCGTGCGATCGTTCACCTCCCAACCTGTCGAAAAGGAACAGATCGAACGCATCATCGAGGCGGGTCGGCTCGCCCCCTCCGCCAAGAACAGGCAGGAATGGCGCTTCATCTACATCCAGAAGAAGGAGACCCGGCAGAAGATGATGGAGGCGGCATTCAGCCAGGACTATGTCGGGCAGGCGCCCGTCATCGTCGCCGTATGCACCACGAACATCGACTACCGCATGCCCAACGGCCAGGCATCATATCCCATCGACCTGGCATTCGCCGCGTCCCACATGGTGCTGCAGGCTGTCCACGAAGGCCTGGGGACCTGCTGCATCACGACATTCGACGAGCAGGAGGTGCGGGACGTCCTCACCGCGCCTTTCTCCATGCGTATCGTGCTTCTCATCCTCATCGGCTACGCGAATGAAACGCCCGAACCGACGCCAAGGAAGTCGCTGAAGCTCGTTTCCGGCAAGGATCACTGGTAAGGCCGGGTGCGGCTCCCGGTCCCTGACGCCGCTTCCTAGACCCCCGCGCCGCTGTAATACGACACGAGCTTGTCGAATGACGCAAGTGAGCTCTGGTCCTCGAACGGCTCGATCTGTGCGCCCAGTGCAAACCAGATGGAATCCTGTTTCAGCCAGCGCACGCGCAGCTTGATCAAAAAGGGCGTGATGCTCGGGTCGTGCTCGGCGATCACGCGCACGGTGATCAGGTCCCCGACGGCCGCGGGCACCGGTTGCATGAAGACGACCTGGCAGCCGGTCCGGCTCAGGTCCCGGATATAGCCCGGTGCGGGGGGAGTGAGCAGCATCGCCTTCGCGTAGCTCGAGACGCGGGGATCCCTGCGCTGTTCAGTTCCCATTCCCTGCCTCCCCTGCGGGCGCCCCGGGTCGCGCGCGCGCATCCTCGGAGGCCGTGCTCACGGCGAGCGTGATGAGCGTCCCGGCAGTTCTGCCCGGGTGGAAGCTCATGGGCCGATCGCGCTCGTCCAGGAAAACGAGTCGGAACTCGTCGAATGTCTTCCGCGCGACGTAGATCCCCATGCCGAAACGCTTGTACTCGTTTTTCTTCTGGTACTCATCGAAGGATGCCGAATGGAGGTCGAGGGTCTGCGGATCCGAGGCCAGGTCGTAGGGCAGCTTTTTCGTGTCGAAACCGCCCCCGAAATCGCGCACGGAGACCATGAAACGCCCGTCGAGCGCGCTCAGGTCGATCCAGATGTCGCGCGATTCCCCTTTTTCCCGGTGGGCGCGGATGGAGTTGTTGAGGAGCTCCAGGATCGCAAAGCGGATGTGCTCGTTGCTCACACGCGACGGGGGGATCACGATGGCGTCGAGGATGCGGATGACTTCGCGGAAGTCGGCATGCGGGTCGATGGACAGGCGGATGGTCCTGCTCTGCAGGCCGTTCATCTTGAGTGACTGGGCCGGCTCCATGTCGTCCGTCTCTTTTCCTCTCTCCGACATTCGTGGATACTGGCGGAATGGTATATGTTATCGCGGAGTTGCGCAATTACCGGCAGCTCGTGCGCTTAAGGGCGCGAGACCTCGCGGGGCTTGAGGGATCGCTCGTCGCCGCCCTTGACACCCATCTTGCCCGGCCTGTCGCTGCGGGCCCGGGCGTCTGGGCGGCCGCGGTAGGGGCGGACAGGGAGATGGACCCTGCGCCCGCGGCCCTCGGCGCGGCCAGGATACGCGATCTTCTCCTCTCTTTTCGCGAGCAGCTTTTCGGCTTCGCGGTGTTGATCGCCTCGCTGGAAGCAGACACTCCCGCGCCATCGGCTTTTCAGGATCTTCTCGATGCCGCAGAAGAGGACGAGCAGCTCTGGATCGCACCTGGCTGCGCGGAGCTGTTCGCGGACTCGCTTGCCTTCGAGGCCGGCGGCGCCGTCTACAAGGTCTCGGGTTTGCGACGGCCGGCGCCACGGGAGGAGACTCAGGCGGACGCCCCGCGCCCCTGGGTGCGCGAGGCATTGGTGGACCGCGCGCTGGATCTGTTCAGCGGCAGGATCAACAGCGACGAATCGCGCGATGTCCTCTGGGTAAGGGGGCCCCGCGGCGTGGGCACGACGGACTTGGTCGCGGAGATCGCCGCGCGGCTTCGCCGCGACCCCGACACGCCGTGGCTCCGGATGCGCACGATTTTCAAGCGTCGCTCCCCCTTGCATCCATTCCTGCCGACGCTCCTCCCCGGTCTCATCGACCGTGTGCCGGAAGCGTTGCGAGGTCCGGAGAAACAGGTCTGGTCGGACGTGGGGGGCCTGCTCGCCTGGCTGCAGGACCCCGCGGGCAGGGAATCCCGGGGGGTCGTGCGCCCGCTTCCTGATCACATCCTGGAGGATTTCTGTCTCGGCTATCGGCTCTACCTCCTGGCCTGGATCCGCGCCGCCGAAAGTTCCCTTTCCCCCGCAATATTCGTCTGCGAAGGCATCGACGCCTACCACCCTGCTGCCCGGCGGATCGTCGACCAGCTTATCGACGAGCTGCTCACATGCCCCGGTTTCCTGCCTGTCGTCACCACGTCCTCCGTGCGGGCTCCGGATGAAATCGCCGAGCTCACACTCGTGCCCTTCCACGTGCACCCGCTGGGCAAGCGCGAGATACGCTCCCTCGCGCGGCACGTCTTTCCGGGTCTCGCCATTCCTGCCTCGCTCGCCCGCCTGCTTCATCATCGTTCCGGCGGGCTTTCCGTCTCCGTCGTCTCGTACCTTCACTACCTTGCAAAGACTGGATGCATTGTCCCGCGCGGAGACGGCTTCGCCTGGGTGCAGGACGCGCAGGAAGAGCTGGTCATTCCCGCCAACCCCCTGTCGGTGTCCTGGTTTCTCATCCGCGACCTGCGTTCGGACACTTTTCTCTTTCTTTATTCGCTCTACCTCGCGGCGGGCCTGCTCGACAGGCACGGATTCCAGGATTTTCTCGCGGCGACGGGATTCGACGCCGCGACTATTGCCCGCTCGTTTTCGGATCTCGCCGCTTCCGGTCTCACGGCGGACGAGCCCGAGCTGATCCCTTTGTTCCCCGCGCTGCGGCGGAAGCTGGAAGAGCTGCTCGGGAGGGAGGGGGAGAGCCTTCGCGAACGCTTCATCACCCACATGTTTGCGCTCTGGACCGGCGGGCGGTACCGTCATCCGGTGCTTCTGTTCACTTTTCTCGCGCGCAACGGCAGGACGGACCTTGCACTGCGGATCCTGCCCGACATCATCCGCCGCAAGCTCGATGAGTGCGATCCCGCCGGCGCTGTCGTCTTCTGCGACCTGCGCTCTCTCGACTTTGCCGTGCCGCCCACCCCGGAACAGGCGCGCGAGCTCGCCGCCGTGGTCGCACTGGGGCGCCTGCGCGCCGCCATGATGCGGCAGGATTCACCCGCCGCCGAGGCGGCGCAGGCGGAGGCGCGCAAATGGGCCTCCGTCGACGCGCCGGTCTCCCTGCGCGGTGAGGTCGGCGTCGAGCGGGCGAAGTTCTTTCTTTCCACCGGCAATTCCAGCGCCGCGCTGGAAGAGCTGAAGAAGGGCCTGCTCCTGAGCCAGGAGTCGCGAAGCGACACGGCGGATTCCACCGGCGCGGAGAAGGGAGATCGGCCCTTCTATCTCTGGCTGGGGGCCACGATGCTCGCGGAGGGACGACTGGGGGAAGCAGTCGAATATCTTGGGATGTCGCAGAGATTGTGCCAGGAATCCGACGATGCGCCGGGACTCCTCTGGACCCTGGTATACATGGCGGATGCCTGCTTCATCTCGGGACGCTACACCCAATGCTTCACCGTGCTGGAGCAGGGGCTGCGCAAGGCACACGCCCTGTACCGACGCGAGGTGGAGCTCTTCCTCGAGTTCCTGCGCGCCCGCGCGCTCTTCCAGGTCGGCTCCTACGAGGAATGCGCGCTCTGCCTGCAGGCCTGCCTCTGCCTGGCCACCTTGTACGGGCGCGACGATGCGCTTCCCGTGCTGCGCGCGTGGCTGGGGCGAACGCTCCTGCACCAGGGCGAATCGGCGTCCGGCACGCGCCTCCTGGAGAGCCTTTCGCGGCAGACGAAGGAAGTCCTTCTCTTCCAGGCGGAAGGATGCCTCTTCTCCGGAAACCTTGAGAATGCCTCGCTGTATGTGGAGCGCGGGCTCGGGCTCGCACCGGGATCCCGTTTCCCGTCGCCAGAAGGGGTGCACTGGCAGGATGGTTTTGCCTGCGCGGAGGGCCGTTGCTTCCGCCTCAGCCGGGGCGATGCCTACCTGCGGCGCACCCTGGGAGGGCTGCGGGCCTATCTCCTCGGCCTGCGCGGCTTCCGCGAGGAGGCGATCCGCGAGCTGCGTCAGCTCACGCGCGGGGAGAAAGCCGTGGAGGAGGATCCGGGTGTTTTTGTCCTGAACTACCTCTACTCCCAGGTCCTGCCCGAGGCTGGCGCGGAGGAGGTGGACGACAAGGTCACCGTGCTCAGCAAGAGTCTGAAGAGTCTCCAGGAACGCGCGTCGCGCATCGATGCCCCTGCCGAGCGCAGCTCTTTCCTCTGGCGCAACCGCTGGAACCGAATGATCATGGACGAGGCGCGTGAAAGAAAGCTTGTTTGAGCATGCAATAGAAGTGCTCCCTGTTCGTCCGGAAGGCATGGCGATGGCGTCGACAGCACACGGCTCCCTTGACTCGCATACCAAAAATCGGGACTTTCTTCTGGAAAGCCAATGATGCGTCTCCGTCTTTCACTCCCCGCGGCTCTCGTGAGGCCCGACAGGACCTTTGCGAGCCGGGAGATCTATGCGATCCCCAAGGTCCTCCTCGTTCTCTCCCTCTTCGTTCTCTACGTTGCGGGGGAGCGGCTCGTGCAGGGCTACTACCAGAACGCGCACGCCAAGACGCTCGCGCTGCTCGAGGTGGATTCCCGCATGGGCGGCTTTCTCCAGAACGCCCCCGCGCAGGTCCAGAGACAGGCTCGGGACCAGATGCTGGACTCCATACTCGGGCGTCGCAGCGCAATGATGACGGCTTTCGGCATCGCTTTTTCCGGTGTGGGCTTTCTCCTCGTGCTCCTGGAGTCGTGGATCGTGAGCGCCGTGGCATGCCAGTTCTTCGGCGGCCAGGAGGAAAAAACGGGCAGGGGCCGTCCATCGGGGACACTCTTCGTGGTGGCCTGGTTCCCGCTGGCGCTGCGTCGGCTTTTGTCAGGCATCATCATGTCGCTGCGCAGCCCCGATGCCGCCTCCAACGCGCTGACGCTCGCCGACTATCGCAAGCTGAGCGCCGTCCGCTTCGACCTGTACTCCCTCCTGCGCCTGCCGAACCTGGGGCCATTCCTCTCTGCGATAGCGACAATGGTGACCGATCCGTTTTTCCTCTGGACGCTCGCCATCATCTGGTTCGGCGGTCGGGAGGTCTACCACATGCCGCTGCGGAGCGCGGTGCTGCTCACTGTCGTGCTCGTCGTTCTCCTCGGGCTGCAGAGTGCGCTGCTCGGGCGCATTGGTGTTTCATGGGAGTTGTGATGATGAAACGTACGCTGGTCATTTGCCTCGCGGCGGCTCTTTCCCTGCCGGCTCTTTTTGCAGACGGCGCGGCGGCACCGCAGACTCTCTCACTCGACGATCTGCCGGGTCTTGTCATCGGGCACGACACGGGCGCCGCGATCTCGGCACAGGACACGCTGTTCGCCCTGCACACGTACAAGGGCACCGTCGCGCAGGCGCTTCCCCAGATCGACTTCAGCTCCAACTACTCACTGGCCTATACGCCATTGTTCGAAAGCGAATCGATCAACTTTGGAAGCCAATATCCATTCGGGTTCGGGACCGCCGACACGAAGACCCAGGACCAGGCCAATCACCTCCTGGACGCGAAGCTGTCGTTGTCGCAGCTCCTGCCCACGGCGGGGAACCTCTTCTTCAGCCTCGAAGATGCAATGACGATCAGCGGCGTCGGCAGCCAGACGGTGAATGGCGTCGCCGTCACCACACCAGACACCCAGTACAGCCAGAAGCCGAAGCTGAGCTTCAACCTGACCCAGCCGATGTTTCTCAATGGCAAGCTGATCGATTTCGACCTGTTCCCGGCGACGCTGCGCAAGGCGCAGCTCGGCTATCTCGAGCAGGACGCTGCCGACATGGCGCAGAGAAACCAGCTCGTGGGCCAGGCGGTGCAGAGCTACCTCACCATCATCCAGCTTCGAAAGAATGTCGTCCAGACGCAGAAGAACATCGACGTGACGCAGGGCAATCTCAGCCTGATGGAGAAGAACTATTCCCTCGGGCTTGTCGCGGAGCCCGATCTGCTCGATGCCCGCATCGGCCTCTCCCGTCAGAAGCAGGCGCTGCTGGAGCTCTCCTCCACGCTCTTGAAGACCGAGCGCCTCCTCGCGCACGCAATCGGCAGGGACGACATGGCGGGCGTGTTGTTCGTGGAGGACATTCCGACCCTCGCATTCACGCTGGGTCGCGAGGAGGCGGTCGCGCGGGCGTTCAGCGGACATCCGCTTCTGCGGGAAAAGGGACTCACCGCGGAGGAAAGGCGCGTGGACGCCATCCTCGCCGGGCAGCAATATGCCTCGACGCTGTCGCTTTCTTTCTCCTGGGCTCCCCGTTACCCGTTCAGCACCAGCACACCGTACATGACGGACTTCAACTCGTCGTTCTCCGACTTTTTCAAGGATGGCGCGGGAAATGACTACTCATTGGCCGCCGGCCTCACGATCCATCTCTACGATGGCGGCAGCCAGAGGGAGGGCCTGGCCGGCAAGGCGGCGCTCGGCGCGGCCGCGGACCAGGGTCTGCTGGCCCAGAAGCAGCAGGTGCAGGACCAGGTGGAGCTGGACCTGCTGCAGATGCAGAGCCTTCAGGAAAAAGTGACGCTTCTGGAAGAGTCGGCGCTGCTCGACGAGCGCCGCCTGGCGACGGAGCAGAGCCTGCTCGCGCTGGGCAAGTCCACCGACCTGGCGGTGGCAGCGAAGGCCGCCGACGTCGATGCGGGGGCCAACGAGCTGTGGCGCGCGCGCGCGGATCTCTATCTCACGATCCTGGACCTGCATTCCCTGACGGGGGATGACGTGGCGAAGATCGTTCAAGGAAACGGGAAATGAAACGACGAAGGGTTCTGTACGTCATCGGCGCGATCCTCGTTCTCATCGCCGCCGTGGTGATCCTCAACTTCACGCTGAAGGGGAGCAAGTACGACACCGCCATCCCGGTGCGCGGTTTCGTGGCGAGCAAGGGGAAGCTGGAGGACCGCGTGAGCGGCAACGGCACTTTCACGCCCCGCAGCTCCGTCACGGTGGTCGCGCAGGTCTCGGGTGAAGTGAAGACGATACCCGTGGATGAAAACTCCGTCGTCCAGGACGGGACGGTGCTGGTCACTCTCCGTGACGACGACTACGCCCTTTCCGTGCAGAAAATGAAGGCGTCGCTGGACTCCACGCGCCGCAGCATCCAGCAGTCGCTGGTCACGCTCCGGGCCCAGTACCGGAGCGCGGTCTCCACGCTCTCGGATGCGCAGCGCACCTTCGACAAGAACAAGGAGCTTTTCGCGTCAAAGTCCATTTCGGAGGAGGTCTACCAGCATTCCTCCGACGCGCTGGCCTCCGCGAAGGTGGGCTGGCAATCCGCGCGCGAGCAGCTCGATCTGCGCTGTGACCTTCCCCTGGACGCCGAGCCTCCCCTGGACGGTTCGCGCGATGCGCAGGTGATCGAGGCGTCCCCGGAGGTGGAACAGGCGCTGCTGTCCCTGCGCTCGGCACAGGACAGCGTGACGCGCTGTACGATCGTGTCCCCTGCGGCAGGCACCGTCACCAAGGTGATGCCGTCCGTCGGCGACATGGTCGCGCCGAATACGCCTCTGGTCCGCGTGGAAGACCTGGGCGACATGCTGGCCGAGATCCAGATCGACGAGGTGGATATCGGCAAGATCCACGTCGGCCAGCCCGCCGAGATCACGAGCGACTCTCTCATCGGCCTGACGCTCCACGGCGCCGTGGAAACCATTGCGCCGACCATCACGAGTCTCGGGTCGACCCGCGTGAGCCTTGTCGACCTGCGCATCGACCGCCGCGCGATTCCAAACTCCGCGTCGGTGACGCTGCGCTCGGGGGCGTCGTGCACGGCACGCATCACGACGAGCATCACGCAGGATGCGCTCCTGATCCCCCTTTCCGGATTTGTCACGGAAGAGAATGTCACCTCGGTCTTCCTCCTCACCCCGGCGGGCCGGAAGTCTCCCGCGGGCCAGGACATCTACCTCGTGACGCGGCGCGACGTGACCATCGGCGCGAGCGACGTGAACAACGTGGAGGTCACGAAGGGACTCGCCGTGGGAGATACGATCGTCGCGGGCAATCTCAAGCTCATCCGCGACGGCATCCTCGTGACGCTCCGCCAGGACTGAGAGCGGCATGATCCAGCTCGAGTCGATCACGAAGGTCTACCACATGGGCAAGCTGGACGTACCGGCGCTGCGCGGCGTCACGCTGCGGGTGGAAGAGCACGAGTTCGTGGCCATCATGGGTCCCTCGGGGTCCGGCAAGTCCACGCTGATGAACATCATCGGCTGCCTGGATCGGCTGTCGGAAGGCAGCTATGTCCTCGACGGCATCGATGTCTCGCGGATGGTGGACAATGACCTGGCAGAGGTTCGCAACCGCAAGATCGGATTCGTCTTCCANNCAGACCTTCAACCTGCTGCCGCGGATGACGTCGCTGCGCAACGTGGAGCTTCCCCTCGTCTACAGCTCCGTCCCCAAGCGGGAGCGGCGGGACAGGGCCATGACCGCCTTGAAACAGGTGGGCCTGGAAAACCGCGCGCTGCACCGTCCCAACGAGCTCTCCGGCGGCCAGCGCCAGCGCGTGGCCATCGCCCGCGCGCTCATCAATCGTCCCGCCATCCTCCTTGCCGACGAGCCGACGGGGAACCTCGACTCGAAGACAGGGGAAGAGATCATGGCGACCATCCAGGATCTCAACGACCACGGAGCGACGATCATCCTCGTCACCCATGAACCCGACATCGCCGCGTGCGCGCGGCGCATCGTCGCCATCCGCGACGGCCTCGTGACCCGCGACGAGCCGGTCGTGCAGCGGACGTTGCACTCCGTCGGCGGCTTCGAGTCATGAACGTCACCGAGGGTTTTCGCGAATCCTGGGACATGATCCGGCACAACCGCCTGCGCACGATCCTTACCATGCTCGGCATGAATATCGGGGTGGCCTCGGTGATCGCGGTGATGGCGACGGGGCTCATGGGCCGCGGCGCGATCATGAAAGGAATAGAGAATATCGGCTCGAGCCTGCTCTGGGTGCAGGCGGCAAAAGATTCCTACCCGACGGGCCGCGACATCACCTACATGAAGCCCGAGGACCTGTCGACACTCGCGTCAATCGTCCAGGACACCGCCTGGATATCTCCCAATCTCCGCGCGAACTATCCAATGGGCTACCGCGGCGACCAGGAGATTTCAGCCGTGTACGGCGTGTGGCCCGCCTACCAGCGCATGTGGGGGAGGGCGCTGCAGGCGGGGCGTTCCATCAGCCAGGACGACGTGGACCAGCGGCGGCGCGTCGTGGTCCTGGGCATGAACACCGCGCGCGCGTTCTTCCAGACGGAGGATGCCGCCCTGGGCAACAGCGTGAGCTTTGCGGGCAAGGATTTCACCGTCATCGGCGTGATGGCGAAAAAGGAGCGCTCACCGGTGGATGACGGCTCCGACGACGATACGGCCTACGTCCCCTACGAGATACTGTCGGATGTCACGAGCTGGGACCAGTACGGGGGTCCCCGGATCATGCGCATCTACCTCAAGGTCCACGATATGGCGGACCTTGACTATGTCTCGGGGCGCATCGACCAGTACCTCGGTCACAAGTACGGCACCGTGGAGGGCAAGCCCCGTTTTGTCGTGAAGAAGGCGGAGGACAGCATCCAGACGACGAACAAGGTCTTCGACATCATCACGACCGTCATCACGCTGATCGCCGGCATCTCCCTCGTGGTCGGGGGCATCGGGATCATGAACANNGGCATCCGCAAGGCGCTGGGCGCCAAGCGCCGTGACATCCTTGCCCAGTTCCTCATCGAGTCGATCATCATCTGCCTGATCGGAGGCGGCATCGGCATCCTCTTCGGCATCGGCATCACCGCCATCATCTCCGTGGCCCAACGGTGGGAATACCTCCTGCCCTGGGCCGCCATCCTTCTCGGGCTCGGCGTCTCCATCGGCATCGGGCTTTTCTTCGGCATCTACCCGGCACTGAAGGCGGCCCGGCTGGACCCCGTCGTGGCCCTCACCAAGGAGTAGGCGGTGCGGCTGACATCGCTCTTCGAAGAGGCGTGGCTGGCGATTCGGACCAATCGGTCCCGCACAGCCCTCACCATCCTGGGCATCGTGATCGGCGTCGGCTCGGTCATCTCCGTGGTCGGCGTCGGCGACGGGGCGAAGCGGGTGGTGGGCGACCTCCTGGGTCAATTCGGGTCCACCTCCCTCATCGTGGCGCCCAATTTCACCGCCATCCGTGAGAGCAAGGGAAAGCTGCGCTTCGAGGAAATCACCCGCGACGACATCGAGACGATCAACTCCCGCGCCCCGGCCGTCCGCGGGGTGACGCCGCAGATCCAGCTCGACGCGGAAGTGAAGTACGGGGACACCACGGAGAAGGCGACGCTTTTCGGCACGATGCACCAGTACCTTTCCGCGAGCAAGCTCGTCCTGCGCCGCGGGCGTTTCCTCGATCCCGATGATGACACGTTCATGAGGAAAGTCGGGGTCCTGGGCGCCGATCTCGCCCGGAACCTGTTCGGCGCGGACAATCCTGTCGGCAAATACGTGCGCATCAACAATATCGTCGAGGTCGAGATCATCGGGGTTCTGGAGAAGGAGGACAAGTCCTTCATCTCCACCGTCTCCGATTTCGACACGTCGAACAACAACCGGCTCTTTGTCCCCTCCTCCGCAATCGAGCGGGTGGGCGGGAGTTCGCAGGTGTACTTCCTCATCGGCGAGGCAGTATCAGAGGACCGCATCGATGAGGCGAAGCAGCAGATCATGGCGATCCTCGACAAGAGCCACGGCAAGTGGAGCGGCACGGTGGAGAAGTACTTCGTGCAGGAGATGGGCCAGGTGCTTGCCATGATCGACACGGCAACGAGCACGCTCACCACCGCCATCTCCATCATCGCGGGCATCGCGCTCCTTGTCGCCGGCATCGGGATCATGAATATCATNNTCGGCGTGCGCAAGGCGCTCGGGGCAAAGCAGTCGTCGCTTCTCAACCAGTTCCTCCTTGAGACGCTCATCCTCTGCGGCGGCGGCGGTCTCTTCGGCGTCGGCTTCGCGGTGGCGGCCATCCAGCTCGTCGCGTCGATCTCCAAGTGGCCCGCCGTCATCTCCGGCAGCGTCATCGAGCTTGCGGTCATCCTTTCCCTCGTGACGGGTCTCATCTTCGGCCTGTACCCGGCAAGCCGCGCGGCGAAAATGGATCCCGTTGAGGCTTTGCGCTACGAGTAGCTGCCCGCTGTCAATGCGCCGACCGCGACGGCCTGCGCATTGACGTTTCCCACCGCTTGCGCCTATACTTCATAGCAGCTCGTCATTCTCTGGGAGGGGAACGATGGCCGAACAGCTCATTGTCAAGAATTTGCCCTTTATCAAGGTACTTCCTGCCTGGGCGCAGGAGCTCTCGTACAAATACTGCTCGAAGACCGCCAACCTTTATCTCCTGTCCGGCAATATCCGCGATTTCCTGCCGCACAAGATGAAGGAGGGCGAGTTCAACTTTGTGAAGATACAGGACTACGTCTCGGAGGTCCTCTTCGGCAATCGGGACATCATTGTCTTCTACGACCGATCCTCGGGGGTGAGCTTCTGCAAGCCCGAGATGAAAAAGGAATACCTCGCACATATGCGGCAGATCGCGCCCAAGGCCACGCCGGGCAGGCTCCTGTCGCGCAACCCCGTGAAAGCCCTTGCGAACCTGGAACGGTACTTCTACGCCAACATCAAGAACAACAAGCGCATCGTGCTCATCGTCGATTATTCGGAGACGGTGGTGCCGAACACCGACATCTCCCGCTACACCGACGAGGACCGTTACTGCCTGGTAACCCTCAACCGGTGGGCCAACGACCCGATCTTCACCCAGGGCGACGTCTCGATCCTCCTTCTGACCGAGAATCTTTCCGACATCAACCCGACGATCGTGCGCTCCCCGAGCGCCATCAAGGTGAACATCCCCATCCCCGACGAAAGGGTACGGGAGAGCTTCCTGCACTTCCTGGACAGGAGCGGCAAGCTCCTTCTCGAGCAATCGCTCACCGTGCCGGAGTTCGCGGGCATCACGAGCGGCCTCAACCTCGTGAATCTCAACCAGCTCGCGGCGGAAAGCTTCCAGGAGGACAGGGAGATCAACCTCGGCTACCTGAAAGAGAAGAAGAAGCAGATCATCGAGG
>PMDT01000342.1:0-6229 GCA_003154555.1 Spirochaetaceae bacterium | reverse complement strand
AGAGCAACCTGGAAAAGATCCTCAATATCCTGAAGGCAATGGCCCCGGTGGGGGTGATGATCGACGAGGCGGACGCGTTTCTCGGCGACCGCAACCAGGACGGGGACTCCGGCACGAGCAACCGCATCTTCGCCCAGATTGCGTCATTCATGGGCAATACCGAGTACCGCGGGAAGATCATCTGGTTTCTCATCACCTGTCGGCCCGATCTCCTGCCCATCGACCTCAAGCGCCAGGGCCGTGCGGAAGAACACCTGGCCCTCTTCTACCCCGACACGATCGAGGAGAAGGAGGACCTCTTCTCGACCCTGGTGAAGAAGCTTGCCCTGCGCATGCAGAAAACGAATGTCGCCGAGCTTTTCCGCCGCTACAAGTACGATTTCTCGGGCGCGGACCTCGAATCCGTGCTCATCCGCGCGAAGTTCCTCTCCGCGATGAACAACCACGTTTTCGTCACAAAGGGGGACCTCGAGGAGACAATCCAGGATTTCATGCCGCCGGCATACCCGCACGAGATCGAGCTTCAGAATCTCGTGGCGGTGCTCGAGTGCACGAGCCGGGAGATGGTCCCCCGGCGATTCCGCGACATGACTCGCGACAAGCTGGTGACGGGAATCAAGCAGCTGAAGGTCCTCCTGCACGAGAGGGAGTAGGCGGCCGACGCGCGCCGGGCCTCCTTTCGGCCGTCCCTGACCTCGTCGGCCCTCGCCTTCCCTGGCTACGCCTTGATTTCATCCACGCCCCCCGTCACACTCGGGCGTTATGCACGTTCATCCCGCACCCGCGGGTGATCTCCTCAGGGCGCGCGTCCCGTTCTTCAATCGCATGGCCGTGAAGCTTGCCCTCACGGCGAGCGCCCTGGTGCTGCTGGCCATTTCCTTCACCGCCGGTTTCATCGTCCGTTTCGCAACCGATGAGCTTCGCAGCACGCTCCTCCAGCGCAACGAGCAGATCGCCACGCAGGCCGCCAATGAGATCGGATCTTTCATCGACGCCGCGCGCCGGGACCTCCTGTCGACCGCCGACTTCATGCAGCTCGTTGCGGCCACGCCGTGGGTTCGTGACGTCCTTCTGAAGAATCATGTTCTGTCCGAAAGGCTTTTCGAGTCTGTGATGGCCATCGACAGGGCCGGGCGGGTCGTTGCGAACAGCGGCATCGCGGCACCCGACCTTGCCCTTTTCCCGGCAGAGGCCTTTCGCCGCGCGCGGGCAGGGGTCGACTGGACGTCTCCCGTCAGCATCGATGTGCACCAGCTTCCGGTCATGACATTCGTCACGCCCGTGGATGCAGATATCGCGCTCCTGGCGCTCCTGCCTTTGCAGAAGATCTGGAGCCTCATCGACGGCATCGATGCCGGTCCCGGCGGGTTCGCGTACCTGGTTTCCGCGGAAGGGACGCTCCTGGCGTATCCCGACAAGGCCGTCATCCTCCGCGGCCAGAAGCCCGCGCAGGTCCGCGCTCCCGGCGCTGCCCCGCCGCTCGTGGTGAGCAGCGTCGTGCCCGGCCTGGGGTGGACGGTCTTCATCGAACAGCCCGCCGCCGAGGCATATCTTCCCATCTTCCAGATGCTCCGCCGCTCGCTTGTCTATTTTCTTGCGGGGCTTTCCATGGCGGTGCTGCTCGGCGGCGCTTTTGCGGTCCTGTATTCACGCTCCATGGATGCTCTTCTCCTCGGCACGGTCCGCATCGCGGAGGGGGATCTCTCGTACCGGATCAGGGAGATCCGCACCGACGAGTTCGGCGTCCTGTCTCAGGCGTTCAACGACATGGTGGGGCGTCTTCGCGAGCGCACGACGGCGCTGGAGGAATCGGAGAGCCGCTATCGGCGTGTCGCGGAGAGCGTCTGGGACATCATCTATTCCATCGATGCAGACGGCCGCTTCTCATTCCTCAACTCGCGCGTGGAAGCGATCCTGGGACGCCGCGCCGCTGACATGGTGGGCCGGTCCTTCGTCGAGTTCGTCGCGCCTTCCCAGAAGGAGAAACAGTGGGAGGAAATGCGCATGTTTCTCGCCGGTGCCCATCCATCCGGCGAGGTGGGGGAGGTGCGTGCGGTCGCCGCGGACGGAAGCGAAATCATCCTCGAGTACACGAGCATCACGACGAATCTCCCCTCCGGCGGCGTCCAGGTCTTCGGCGTTGCGCGCGACGTGACCGCGCGCAGGCGCATCGAGGAGAAGCTCCGCAGGTCCGAGAAGCTCGCCGCGCTGGGAGAGATTATTTCGAAAGTCGCGCACGAGCTGCGCAACGCTGTCGCGGGGATCACCGCTTCCATGGAGCTTGCGCGCGATCGGGGCGGGCAGGGCGCTCTTGCCGATGACCTGGACCGTGTGCTGTCGGAAGCGCGCGACGCCCAGGGCATCGTGGAGGGACTCCTGGGGACCTCGGGGCAGGCAGGGACCGCGAGCATCTCCTGCGGCCTCAATGAGGCGCTCCGCGCCGTGATCGGGCTGCGTCGCGGGCGGTGGGAGTCCGCGGGCATCACGCCGCACGTGGAGCTGCGGGAGCAGGAGCTCCCCGTCATCGCCAATCCCGGCCAGCTGCGCCAGGTCTTTCACAATATCCTCGACAACGCGGAGCGCGCCCTTGCCGCGGTGCCCGGCGGATCGCTCCGCGAGATATGGATCAGGTCAAAAGAGGCCGCCGGGCGCGCCTGCGTCGAGATCGAAGACTCGGGTCCGGGGATTTCCGAGCAGAGCCTGCCCCGGCTGTTCGATCCTTTCTTCACCACGCGCGCGGCCGGTGAAGGCACGGGCCTCGGGCTCGCCATTTCCCTTGGTTTTGTGGAGTCCTTTGGCGGTGACATCAAAGCCGCCAACCGGCGCGCCGGTGGCGCCGCGTTCAGGGTGGAGCTCCCCTGCAGCGGGGCCGCCCGCCCGGGCGAGCTTCGTTCCGTCGCCGGCCGGCGCATCCTGATCGCGGAGGATGAGGCATCGATCAGGGAGTTCGCGCACGATTTTCTGGAAAGCCTCGGGTACGCTGTCGACGCGGTGGCAAACGGTCAGGAGGCCGTTGCCTTGCTTGCCTCCGGCACGCCGGTTGCCCTTGTGATCTCGGATTTCCAGATGCCGGACAGGGACGGGCGGGCTCTCTACGACTGGATCAGGGCCAGCAGGCCGAATCTCCTTTCGCGGCTCATCTATATTACCGGTGACAGCCTCAATCCCGCCACCCGGCTGTTCCTCGAGGAATCCGGTGTGCCCTATCTCCTGAAACCCGTGCGCGCGCCGATCCTCGCCGCGATGGTGCAGCGCATACTCGCCGACGCGGGTTGAGGGGGCGCAACGGAGGTTTCCGGTGTTGACGTTCCTCCGCGCACGGATAGAATAGCGGCGAACGCCGCGGGCAGAGCGAGCCCGTGGCCGGCCCGGACTGCAGCGGATATCGAAAGGTGGCAGCACAATGTCCTCTCGCCTTGTACAGCTTTCCCGCGCGACGCACGAGACACAGATCAGCCTCACCCTGGACCCGGACGCGGCGGTGGAAGGCGGCATCGATACCGGGATCGCCTTTTTCGATCACATGCTCACGGCGATGTCTTTTCACGGAAGGCTCGGGCTCTCGGTGGCAGCAAAGGGGGACATTGCAGTGGACCCTCACCACCTCGTGGAGGACGTCGGCCTCGTCCTGGGCCAGGCATTCGCTGAGGTGCTGGCAAAAACCGGCGCAACGGCGCGCTTCGGCCATGCCGTGATACCGATGGACGAAGCGCTCGCCGAGGTCGTCATTGATGTCTGCGGGAGACCGACTCTGTCCCTTCACGCCGTCTTCACGCATCTCTGGGCGGGAACCTTCGATCTCTCACTCCTTCGCGAGTTTTTCGTGGCACTCGCCTCCTCGGCGCGCATCAGCCTCCACATCGAGGTCAGGCGCGGAGAGAATGGTCACCATATGGCAGAAGCAGCTTTCAAGGCGCTGGGACGCGCGCTCGCTGCCGCCTACGCCCGGGATGATCGCGCGATGTCGTCAAAGGGGCGGATCGGATAGCTGCGCTTCAAAGCGGGCTTTCGCATTGCGGCGAGGTGTTTACTCTATAACGGCAAACAAGTATCTTGAAATCAATGTCCGGGGACGCCATGGCTGTGCGGATGCCGCGGGGTACCGTGACGACATTGGACGGATGCCACGGTGTGCCGTGGCGTGGAAGGTGAGGATGAGCGCGCAGGACATCCTGAAGAAGTTGCCTTCCGGCGGATTTTTGAAGATCCAGGGCGAGATTCCTGCATCGCTCGACGGCGAAAAGAGAGTGGCGCTTATCCGCAAGGGCAACGAGCTTTTTAACAAGGGGGAGTTCAAGCTCGCGGAGAAAATATTCGTCACGACGCGATATTCTGATGGGCTGATAAGGGTGGGGGACCGATACAGGAAAGAAGGGCAGCCCCTCAAGGCCCTGCAGGCGTATTGGCTTGCGCCGGCCCCCGACAAGAGCGCCGCGCTCGTCGAACAAATAGCACAGGTGATGAAACAATGGCTTTCAGAGGAGAACACGAAAACCAGATGAGCAGCGATGAGAAAATGTCGGAGCCCGTACCCGTTTCGATATCGGAGCTTTCCAAGAGGGGCTACCAGCTTCTCAAGGAAGAGCATATCGCGGAGGCGGAAGAGAATTTCCGCCGGATCCTGACAGTCGAGCCGCAGAACAACTATGCCCTCGTGGGCATGGGGGACGCGGCGCGCAAACGCAAGTCCTACCATGAGGCAATCCGCTACTACGAGGAATGCCTGGGCTACCACGTCGGCAACAAGTATGCGCTTGTCGGCCTCGCCGACAGCTACCGTTCGCTCAAGCAGTTCCACCGGGCGATCGAGATATGGGAGAAATACCTGGCCCAGGGTGACAGCGACGTGACGGTGCTCACGCGCATCGCGGACGCGTACCGCAAGGTCCTGGACTTCAGCAGGTCCAAGGAGATCTATCACAAGATCCTTGAGATCGACCCGGGAAACCCTTATGCGCTTACCGGCCTCGGGTACCTGCACTTCGACCTGAAGGAGTATCGTGAGGCGCTCACGTACTGGGAGAAGATGCACGAGAAGGATCCCAAGAATATCTGGGTCCTCACGTCCATCGGCAACTGCTACCGCAAGCTGAAGACCTACGAAAAGGGAATCCCCTACTTCAAGAAAGCCCTGGAGATACAATCCGGCAACTTCTATGCTCTCTTCGGACTGGCCGACTGCTATCGGGGCATGAATGCACCGCAGGAATCGCTTTTCTACTGGCAGAAGATCCTCGACGCCGACCCTGACAACAAGGTGATCCTCACGCGTATCGGTGACTCCCACCGGGCGATGAACAATCTCGATACCGCGCGGGAGTACTACAGCAAGGCCCTCAATATCGAGTTCGACAGCTACGCGGTGCTCGGGCTGGCCCTGATCAACAAGGAAAAAGGCAATTATCTCGAGGCCATCGAGAGTCTCTCCGGTCTGCTCGTCAATGACGCAAAGAATCCCCGCCTGTACCTGGAAATCGCGCAGAGCTGGCTCGCCCTGGACAAAAAGGACAAGGCGCTCGACGTGCTCACGCGCGCGCAGCGCATGGGCATCAAGAACCTGGGCATCGGCGAGCTGCTGGAGAAGCTGCAGAGAGGTTAGGCCGCGGCACCCGCGGCTACGCTTATTCCAGCACCGCCCGGATCCGCCGTACACCCGCGGATGACGATTGTTCCTTCTGAATCACGAACTTCCCCAGGCCGCCGGTGCGTTCGACGTGCGGGCCGCCGCAGACCTCCCTGGAGAAATCCCCGATCGTATAGACCTTCACCTTTTCTTCGTATTTCTCGCCGAATAACGCGATGGCGCCGGACGCGCGTGCCTGCTCGATCGTCATGATCTCCATGCTGACGGGGAGGTTCCGCCCGATCTGCTCGTTGACAATGGCCTCCGCTTTGCGGACCTCTTCTTCCGACATCGGCTGCGCGTGCGAGAAGTCGAAGCGCAGCCGCTCCACGGTGATGTTGGAACCTTTCTGTGCGACGTGCGGGCCCAGAACGGTGCGCAGCGCCTGGTGCAGGAGATGCGTGGCCGTGTGCAGCTTTGTCGTCATCTCGGAGTGATCCGCGAGCCCTCCCTTGAATGTCTTCTCCGCACCCGCCTTTGACAGCTCCTGGTGCTTTTCGAATGCCTCGTCGAATCCCTTGCGATCCAC
This sequence comes from Spirochaetaceae bacterium, assembly GCA_003154555.1. Lineage (GTDB taxonomy): Bacteria > Spirochaetota > Spirochaetia > SZUA-6 > Fen-1364 > Fen-1364. Next base: position 77 of record PMDT01000342.1, on the reverse strand, counting down.
CGCCATGCCGTTCTCTTTTGCAAGCTCCTCGGTGATTTCGATGGGAAAGCCATAGGTGTCGTAGAGACGGAAGGCGA
>PMDT01000194.1 GCA_003154555.1 Spirochaetaceae bacterium | reverse complement strand
CCGGGTTCACGATGCCGTCATCGGGCGACGCGGACATGCGGAGGCTCCCCATGTGATGGTCGCCCGTGGCAAGCGCCGTCTCCGCCCGGCCGAAAGTCCAGCGCTCCGGTCCGCCGGACAGATCGGTCAGGATCCTGAACCCCGTGGACCCGTTCCGCTCGAGATGGTCGCGGACGAGATCCAAAGCCTTGACCGCCGTCCGCTTGTCCGCCTCGCGGATCCGCCAGTCGACGCGTGCCACGGGCTGCCCGAAGACGGGATCAACCTCCGCGTGATCGAGGTCGATCACGCTTTCCTCGTTGGGAACCTGTTCCCAGTTGAGATTGACTTCTGCCCGGTCGCCCGCCGGGTCGAAGCGCAGAATGGCGCGGAAGTTGCCGATTCGCTCCTCCGCCATCGTCGCCGCCGTCGGGACGAGGACACCCCAGGCGTTGAATACCTCGTACCTCGTCATGAGCCCGGGGCTCACGAGGGGGGCGCTGTCATGGACGAAGGTGTCCCCTTCGGGCCGGAGCCGGACCTGCTGGTCGCGGAAGAAGTTCCTGGCCTCAAGGGGGAGGGGCGCGGCGAACCGGGCCTCCGCGGCGGTCGTGAAGAGGGGATGGACCATGAAGCCGCGGCCGAGGTGATCATGGCGATTGTTCCCGAGATCACCGGAAAGCTTGAGCTTCCGGACGGTCTCAATGCCTCCCATCGCAAGGACATAGCGGTCAGCTTCGATGTGGAAACGGCGGTCCGCCTGTCCCTCGCGCAGCGAGGCGCAGGAAAGCCGCAGCACGTGCCCTCCGCCGTCGGTTCCACCGGTTCCACCGGCTTCAATGGAAAGGAGGTGTGCGTTGAACAGCACCGTCACGTTCGGCGCGTCACGGAGCGCCTCCCCAAGCTGGACCTGGAATTGACGCACAGTGTCCGCGTACTGCGCGTGAAAGACTGCCCGGACAAGACGATCCTCTGTCTTCCGCGGAAAGCCTGCGCCGCCGAGAACAGACTCCCAGAAAGCAAGATCGTGATAGTTGAATGGACCGTACCTGCCGTAGGCGTTCGCCTCGGCGTACCAGGGATCGAGCGAGGTCCGTGAGATTGGCCAGGCGGCAGAGCGGTACCCCGGGCGAGGCAGGAAGTCTGCGTCGTCGAGTGGCCGGGCCCAGAATCCGAAATGGTTCGTCGTCCCACCGTACATATTGAGCCGTGAGCGACGCAGGAAGAGTGGATCGACTCTGCCCAGGAAAGGACCGAGGGTGCCCCCATAGACCTTCTGTCGCGATCCGGACGGCAGTCCGCGGTCTGTTGGCAACCCGCTCGCCAGGACGAGCACCTTGAGCGGCGAGCCTATGAGACGGTGCGCAATTGCCAGTCCGGCGGCGCCTGCGCCGGCGATGCATAGGTCGAAGTCCCGCAGGGTCCTGACGGCTTCGAGGTCGCCGGATTCAACGTACATGACTCAGCCCGGCGCCGATTCCACCGAGAAAACGGCGCGGCCTATGCCTGGTGGCACANNCACCGTGCGCGCCGGCCTTCGCGCCGCCCGCGCGACGGCGCCTTCCAGCTTCTCCAGCGGCACCGTTCGTCCTGCCTTTGAAAGGACGTAGCGTGCGAACTCCAGCCGCGTGCAGGCTCCGCGGCTCGTTGCATGGTATGTCCCGTACGCGCCGGTTGGGATGAGGGCGCGGATCGCGGAGGCCACGTGCGGAACGTATGTCGGCGACTCGAGCTGGTCCTCGGCCATCCGCACAACGCCGTCCTTGTCCGCGGCGGCGAGCACTCGTTCCACGTAGTTTTTCGGCCGGTGACCGAAGAGCCAGGAGGTCCTCACGATGTAGGTCATCGGCCAGATGGCGGCCGCGAGCCTTTCCCCCGCGAGCTTCGACTTTCCGTACTGGTTGATCGGGTTCGGTGATGAGAACTCGTCATAGTCTTCCGGTGCCGTGCCGTCAAACACGTAGTCCGTGGAGATGAGCAGGTACGCGGAGGAGAGCGCCCGGGCGGCCAGCGCCAGGTTCTGTGAGCCCACGGCGTTCACGTTCCAGGCCGCGTCCGGCTGCTTCTCACAGACTTCGACGTCCACGAGGGCCGCCGAGTTCACAATGAGGTCGGGCTTCGTGCTTGTCAGCCGTGCCAGGGTGCCTGCCCTGTCCGTGATATTGATCTCGTCGACATCCCACGCGGTCACGTCATGCTCATGGGCCAATACGCGCGCGAGCTCGCTTCCCAGCATCCCCTTGGCACCGATGACGACGATTTTCATTTCGCGACCTCTTCTGGATGAACTTTCACAAAGCGGCGACCCTCTCCCACTGGCCGGACCTGGCCGAGGAGTACAGGGCGTCGATCACGAGATGGTTGGCGACGCCATCGGCCAGCCCCGGGCTCGGGTCCCGATCCTCGAAGATCGCCTTCAGGAACCGATACTGGCTCTCGGCATGCAGCCTCTCCCAACCGAGGATGGCCCGGGCCGGAGGCACCGAGGCTCCGGGGAAACTCGAGATGGTCTCCAGGCGGACCCAGCCAGCCCCGGCGGCGGGGCGTGTCGCGTCGTAGAAGTAGAGCCAGTTGGCATCCATGAGGTCGAAACGCAGGGCCCCCTTGGAGCCTTCGATCCGGATACGGAGGTCATCAGCAGAACCGGTGGCGAAGCGCGAGACGATGAGGCTGCCAAGGGCCCCCGAGGCCATGCGGAACTGGGTCCAGGCGGCATCGTCCACGGTGACGCGGCCGAGCTCAGTGCCCCCTTTCTTAAGGGGGCGCTGCGTGATGTACGTCTTCGTCTCCGCGAAGACCTCGGCGATCTCGCCGAGGAGCCAGCGGATGAGGTCGATGACGTGGGAGCCGAGATCCACCAGGGCGCCTCCTCCCGAGCACTCGCTGCGCATGCGCCAGGTGAGGGGACGAGATGGGTCCTGGTAGCCCCCGTGGAGGTACTCGCTATGGAAGCCGTAGATCTCGCCAAGCGCCCCCGCCTCGATGAGGGCCCTGGCCCTCGCGAGGGCCGGAGCGAAGCGGTAGTTGAAGGTCATGCCGAGACGGCTCCGGGAACGGGCTGCGGCAACCGCGATCTCCCGGGCCTCGGTCCCGGAAAGGGCCAGCGGCTTCTCGCAGATGAGGTGCTTGCCTGCGCCCAGGGCCAGAAGGATGGCCTCTTTGTGGGCATAGTTGGGAAGGACGATGTCGATGACGTGCACGTCGGGATCCACAACAAGTGCCCGCATGTCGGCGTAAGCGCGCTTGAAGCCTCCCTCCCGGGCCGCAGCTTCTGCAGTCTCGTTCGAGCTCGTGCAGACCGCCGCCATCACGTAGCGCGGCAGCGTGGGATATATCCCCGGGATGCTTCGGTATGCCAGGGCATGGAGCTTTCCGATGCTGCCATATCCAAGCATGCCAACGCCGAGGGGCATGACTTCCGGCCTACCGTGTGGCAAGGCCTGCCGGTCCACGATGCGCGTCCGAGGCAGCGTCCATCTTTGCGCGGAGGGAGCGGACCGCGGCGGCGATCTCCCCCGAGCCGGGCCGGAACCTGCCGTTCTTTCCCTTGAGCAGCGGCGAGGAGAACTCGCCCACCGTCATGCCTTTGGCGATGAAACCCTCGACGTTGGCCTCATTCAGTCCCCCGTCCTCCATGAGGT
>PMDT01000116.1 GCA_003154555.1 Spirochaetaceae bacterium | reverse complement strand
TTCGAAGCCTCAGGCCGATTCCGGCGCTCACTCCGAGGGTGTTCAGCGTTCCGTAGGTCGACGGAGCGTATCCGTAGTCGACAGAGCCTCCAAAGAGCAGGAAGGGAAGCGCGGGAGGAACGTAGTCCATGGTGATCGATCCCTGAGCGCCCATGGAGAAGTTCTGCGAGCTGGGTGTGCCGGGCATTGGGAAGAGAACAGCAGGCTCCAATGCCAGCGTGAAGCCGCTTCCGTCCTGCGCGCAGGCTGTCGCCGCACAAGCGACTAACAGCGCGCAGGCGACAGCAAGCGTTCGATTCATTTGGTCACCTCGATCGATGAATCAGAATAGCATAGGGGAAGGATTGCAGCTCTTTCTTCATCACGTTTCACATTCTCTCGGAGCCGAAACCCTGCCGGTTCCCGATGCTTCGCGTCTGCAATCCTACCATGCCCTTTGTTTGACCGCAAGACGCCGCGCGATGCCTGCTCTCCTTCCTTAGATTCGCCTCTAAAAGAGCACAAACTTGGATTTCAAACAGCATGGGTCCAGCTCGCCTCGCCCCGAATAGAGGCTCCGCGACTAGCATTTGTTGCGTTCTTGCAAGAGGCCGAGAGGCGCTCCAGGAGGAACGGACCGCATGCATCGAGGCGAAGACACAGGGCAAGGAGTGACTGAGCTATAATCTCGCGCGGATGGCGATGTTGTATACCAGGGTGACGCTGAACCCGCCGCCCCGCAGGGAATAAGACACGCCGAGCGCCGGTCCGAACGTGATGCCCGCGTTTCCCTCAAAGTACACGGTCAGCTCGGGATCGAGCTCGAACCAGATACCGGAAACCGAGAAGTCTCTGTTCGTCGATACAGGGGATGTCACGCTGTCGACCTGGAGCTGCACGGCCGAGGTGACACGGAACATGAACATCGCCTCCTCATTACTGAAGGCAATACCCGCCTGCAGGCCGGGATTGAAGGTGAACGTCGAGTTGCCTATCCCCTGGCTGCTGTCCATGGTGCCGGTGAAGCCAAGGGAGGCGTATGGTCCGATCTCGAACCCCGCGGTCAGGAATTGTCCGCTCCAGGCCCACAAGCTCATGCTGTAAGCGATTGTTTCCCCGGGGGCGGACAAAGGAAAGCTTCCCGATCCGCCCCCCTCGATGACGCGATTGCCTGCGTTCTGGGCATGGGCGATGAACGGGATCAGGCTGGCGAGAATCACGAGGGTGAGAGGTTTTACGGCCACTGCTTTTCCTTTGAATGCGACATTTCCGGGCCGCGCGCGTGCATCGGCGCCGCATGATAGTACACCAAGTCTTTAAACGCCGCAATGCCAACGAGTTGGGTTGTCAACGAGTTGGGTGAAAAAGGTGGAGCGATCCCCTTGGTCTCTCGGCCGCTCCAGTGCTAAACTTGCAGAAACCCTCGAAGTCTGGAGGCACGTGCAGCCATGGGAATCGGAATCGGCATCGACACGGGCGGAACCTACACCGATGCCGTGGCATACGACTTCGACGCTCACCGGGTACGGGCCGCTGCCAAGGCGCAGACCACTAAGGCAGACCTATCCATCGGCATCGGCGCGGCGATAGATGCTCTTCCCCGGGACCTGGTGCGCAGCGCGGAGATGATCTCCCTCTCGACGACGCTGGCCACCAACGCCTGCGTGGAGGACAAGGGCGGCCGCGCCAGGCTCCTGTTCATCGGTGTGCAGCCCTGGGTCGTGGAGCGCTACGGCGCGGAGTACGGCTTGCCGTCGGACGGCGAGATATTCTATCTGGACGGCAAGACTACCGCGGCGGGAGAGATCGTGCGGGCCCCGGACTGGAAATCATTTCTTCTGAGCGGTGCTGCATGGATTCGGGACGCCTGCGGCGTGGGCATCGTCGATATCGACGCCATGGACAACGGCGGCGCGCTGGAGAAACAGGCCCGGGAGTTCCTTACCAGAACCTGGAACATCCCCGTGGTCTGCGGCCACGAATTGTTCTCGGACCTGAACTCCTTGCGTCGGGGATCCAGCGTGCTCCTCAACGCCCGGCTGGTTCCCCTGATCAACGAGTTCCTCATTGCCACGGGTACCGCGCTGCGCCAGCGCTCCATCACCGCTCCGGTGGTCATCATGAGGAGCGACGGCAGCCTCATGTCGGAGCGTTTCGCTGAGCAACGGCCTGTAGAAACGCTCGTCTGCGGCCCTGCGGCCAGCGTCATTGGCGGCCTCGCAATCGCCGGGGAAAAGGACTGTCTGGTCATCGACATGGGCGGGACCACGACGGACATCGCTATCGTCACAGGCGGCGTTCCTCGCAAGGCGAAAGAGGGCGTGGACGTCGGCAAGTGGAAGACGTTCGTGAAAGGGTTGGCCACGCGGTCCTTCGGACTGGGTGGGGACAGTGCGGTGCGTTTCGACGGCCATGGGGTCATGCAGCTGGAGCCGGTCCGGTTGATGCCACTGTCTGTTGCGGCTTCCCTGTGGCCGTCGGTCACTGCGAAGCTGGCTGACCTGGTCCGGCTCAAGCCGCAGGGCCACCCGCTTCCCCTGCACGAGTTCTTCTGCCCGCAGAAGGACATCTCCGCCAGCCCCGCCTACACCGACGCGGAAAAGAGCTTCTGCCAGGCCCTCCGGGGCGGCCCGCTTTCGTTCGCCGAGGCAGCGGAGGCTGCTGGCACGAGCCCCTACAACCTGGACATGCGTCGGCTGGAAGACGAAGGGGCGGTCCTGCGCAGCGGGCTCACGCCGACGGACATCATGCACGTGCGTGGGGATTTCACCCGATTCGACACCGAGGCCGCGGCGCTGGGCATCGCCTTCTTCTCCTCTTGCCTCGCGGTGACTCCTGCCACCCTCCAGAAGATGGTGTATGAGGAGGTGGAGCGCAAGCTGTACCGGGCGGTGGTCACGGTGCTTCTGCAGGATCAGTACCCCTCTCTTGCCGGCTCCCTTTCCGCCTCCGCTGGCCTCGATGAGCTTATCGACACAACCTGGGGCACGGCCCGTCGCGGCAGGGGACGCGGTCTCCTGGGATTAAGCTTCGACACCCCGGCGGCGCTCGTGGGCATCGGAGCACCGATTCACCTCTTTTTGCCGGCCGTGGCCGAGGCGCTGGGAACGCGGTGCGCAGTTCCGGAGAACGCAGGGGTGGCCAATGCGTTGGGCGCGATCGTGGGGAGCATCCAGGTGACCCGCCGGGTTGAGATCAAGCCCCAGTACTCCATCGAAGGGCTTACCGGCTACATGGTCTTCGGGGAGTCTGGGGTGGTCCACACTATAGACCAGGCGACAGCCATCGAGGAGGCCCGGAAGGCCTGCCGGGTGGCGGCCAGGGAGGAAGCCATGCGTCGCGGAGCCCAGGGCGAGATCACGGTGACCACGGATGTGCGCATCAGCGCCCCGAAAACGCGGGATGGCGAGGAGGTCCTCCTGAGTATCCGGGTGGAGGCCACAGCCATAGGCAAGGCCCATCAAGTGGGATAAGAAATCGTTGCCTTTTCTGTACGGAACTCCGGATGGTTCTGAGGTTCAGGCCGGTACCTGGAAGAAGGCCCACCCGGGTGCGCATAGGAAGCCGAGAGTGAACCAATGACTTCCCGGATCAGTTCACGCACCCTTCTGTGGAGAGGGACAAAGTGAACTACAAGAACCTGAACGTAAAGATCGACGACCTGATCAACGCGATCCACGGGTTTGTCTTCCAATAGTGGGCACTTGTATGGATCCGAGACGTTGGCTGCGGTCAATGTATCAATGTGGGCAGGCCCACGGCTGCCGCGCGCCCGGTGAGAGGCTTACCCGAACCCTACGCCCTCACCGCGTCGAACATGGCCACAATATTGGCCGGAGGAACTCCTGCCAGGATGTTGTGTACCTGCTGGAATACGAATCCCCCGTCGGCGGTCATTGCCCCGACCTGCCGGCGTACGTGCTCGCGAACCTGCGCCGGTGTTCCCGAGCGAAGCACCGTCTGCGTGTCGCAGCCGCCACCCCAGAGCACGATGTCACGTCCGAAATCCTTCTTCAGTCCGGAAGCCTCCATGCCAGCCGTGGAGATCTGCACCGGGTTGACCGCTTCCAGGCCGGCATCGATGAGGTCGGGCAGGAGCGCGCGGATGCTGCCGCAGCAGTGCAGCATCACGCGTAACGGGGGTCGGTGCGGGTCTCCGCCGCGGCCTGCCGGGGCGAGCTTCCTGGCCGTCTCCCACATCAGCTTGTGCCGTGGCTTGAACAGCCGGCGGTACATGTCGGGGGAAATCTGCGGGCCGGTCTGCATGCNNCCAGAAGCATGAAGAAGTTGTCGTTTCGGTACATAAACTGGCCGGTCTCCAGGAGGTTGCCACCAAACAATCCGATCACAGCGCGGTCCGCACAGGAGACCCGAAGGCGCGCGGCTCCGTCGGCAAGCGTCTTCGGCCCGTGCGGTCCCGCGCCCGCAGGCCCCGGGGGTGCGGCGGCATCCCCGGATGTCCACATGCACTCCTCGAAAGCGCGGGAAAGTCCCGGCAGGTCATCGCCGTCGATGAACGGGAAATTCACCTGCTCGAAGTACAGGGCGCCGTCCGGCATGCGGCCCAGCACCGTGCCGGAGGCGGACTTCAAGAGCCAAGCCCCCTCCCCGCGCTCCACGCGGACCCAGCGCGGCAGGGAGCAGGGGGTGCCGTCCGGCAGGACCCAATCGGCCCAGTCCTTGGCGTCGAGCGCGAAACCGCGTCCGAGTTCGATGGTGTCCACGCCGAACCGGTCGAGCACGTCCTCGTCCACCACGGCCACCTGCTGGACGATTTCGAGCGTCTGGATGGGCTTCTCGGCAAGCCCCAGGTGTCGGCGCAGTGCCGCATAGGTCGAGAGGGCAATGGTCGAGACCACCGTGCCGCCGAGGTCGATCGGGACGCGATCCGGCTCCTGGTGCGCCAGCGCGGTCTGTACGCGTTCACGAGATGTCATCGGCGTTCCTTCCGCTCGTACATGACGCGTCGCCTCATGCAGATGGCGCTCCGGGTCTTCCGCAACCGCGCGCATCAACCCGGAATAGTACGTGTAGTTCTCCAGCGAGACGTCCGGCGGCACCAGGTGATCCACTTGGGGAAAATAGCCGCCCTGCAGGCACAGCCAGGGCACCTTGGATAGAATTTCTTTCTCGATCGCCTCTTTACCCTGCGCCAGGGGGCGTTTGTCGATGCCGCCCTGGATCACCAGGTTCTTTCCGTATTGGCGGCGGATGGCGACCGGGTCGCAGCCGGCGGCGATCTCGAATGGGCGCAGGCCGGTCACGCCGGCTTCCAGCCACAACGGAATGAGCACATCGTTGTTGCCGTCGCTGTCAACGATGACGTGCTGAACGCCGTAATGGCGCAGCACGTCGGTCACCCGCTTCAACGGAGCCATGCAGAACTCGCGGTACATGGCGGGCGAGCATAGCGGCCCCGCCTTGCCGGCCATGTCTTCCCAGATGAACGCGTGGTCGATCCGCACGGTCTGGAGCATGGGGGTGATCATCTCGATGACGAAATCGGCGATGTGCTCGCACATCTCATGAATCAACCCTGGATTGTCGTAGAGCATGGTGGACATCCGCTCCACCCCCATGAAACTCCGCGGCCAGCCATAGAAAGACCCGCACCAAACGGCCAGCGGATAGTCGCG
>PMDT01000109.1 GCA_003154555.1 Spirochaetaceae bacterium | reverse complement strand
TTGGAGTTCTGCCAGAACTCGAACCGGCACGCCGTGCACACGAGCATGGCGAGCCCCGGCACGGCCTGATGTTCACGATCCAGCCGGCCGCCGCAGACGGGGCAGAACCTGTACTGTTTCACGGTTTCTTGGGGATCAGTGCTTCCAGACGGGTCTTCAGCTTCTCCGCCAGCACACGCGGCGCCGCGGGAAGCGTGTCGCCCTGATCCGCGGCGTAGCGGCTCAACAGGTCGTTTGTGAGAGAGAGAGCGGTGTCGTTTTTCCCCATCTTGTGATAGAGGAAGGCGATCTCGTAGGACGCCCAGGTGATGTGGTTGATATCCCCGGGGTAGCTTTTTGCCGTGAGAGAGTAGTAGGTGATGGCCAGGGAATAGTCGTTCCTGTCCTCAGCATCCTGCGCGCGCTGGAAGATTTCGGTCACCGAGAGATTGTCCGGGATGACCGGTGGCTTCGACGCGCATCCACTGAGAAGGAGGGCTGCCGCAACACCAACAATGCAAAGAAGGAATATCGTCCGCGTTTTCTTCATGATCTCTCGTTTCGCTCAGATCGAATAGAGCTCATCCCGGATGGGCAGGTTTTTCCGCAGCTCCTTCATGAAGAGCTCGACGTCGCCCATCGGCACGTAGGTATCGCAGGAATCCAGCGTGCGGCGGACCACCGTGAAGTACTTGTGGATCTTTTCTTCCCCGAGCTTTTTCTTCCACTTGCCCGCGTCGCAGCGCACGCGGAGCTGGTACTGGCTTGCGCTGCCGACAGCGTGCTTCACGAGCTTGCAATGGATGCAGTTCGCGCAATAGATCCTGTCCGGAGAGAACTCGTCATCGAGCGATTGCAGATCCCGGCTTTCGGCCATCGTCACCCGTCCTGTCGGAGTGTATACACTACCATGTTCGTCTTTTCGGGGTCAAGAGTTGAGCGGAGAGCTGGGCAGGCCGCGGGGCAACAAAAAGCCCCGGGCGGGTGCCCGGGGCGATGGATCCATTGCTGTCGCGCCGCTTAAGGATGGCTGGCCGACATCACGTTGTTTTACTGGAATGAGCCATTGATTATCGACAGCACATCCCAATAGCGGTAGGACGAGCTGGATGATCCCGGAGCGTCCGTGATCTTCAGGGTCTTGATAAGCCCCGTTGAATCATAGACGTTGACCACGGCGTCGGAGTTGGCGCCCATGTTGGGGGATTGCGAAAAGTTGTAAGCGAAATAGCTATAGACCCCTGCGGTGTGCAACGTCGTAATGGTAATGGTCTCGGGGCCATAGCTGTCCGTGACATCCCAGTCAAGGTTTGCCGAGCCATCGTTTGCAGTCTTGTGGGTGTACATAATTTCCTCTGGCCCGGACGGGAGTATCAAATGTGAATCGAGGTCCGACGGCGAGGCACCCCAGGTCAGCACCATCCTGTACTGACCCGCGCCGAGCGGATGGTAGGCAATGATGTTGTTCGAAGCCGCGGTGGTCTGGTGGGCAACGACATCTACGATAATGTCGTAAAACACGTAGCCGCTCAACGTAAGGTGCAGGGTGTCGGTGCCTTCAGGAGCGGTGACGGTGAAATCACCCGAGCTGTCCGTGGTTGCCGAATGGCTGGTTCCTACAACGGTGACGAGAACGCCGGGGAGCGGAACCCCCAATGCGGTCGAATCAAGGACGGTTCCCGTGACCGTTCCCGTTGCGACCAAGGAGCATCCGCCCAGCAGTGCAAGCACTGACACAATCGCGACCAGGATCGCGATGTGGGCAAAACGACGATGAATCATACTTCCCCCTTCGGTTCTAAAGAATAAACAAATTTCTGGTTGAACGTCATGAACTATAGCACACCATCAGCGCTTTCAACAAGGCAAGGCGCTTTTTGAGCTGCCTGACGACTGGCTCCCGCAATAGGCACAACCGTTTGTATTGACATTTCAGGGAGCCAAACCTATTGTGGCTTTGTCATGGCTAGCGTCGTTATAATGCCCAAACAGGGTCAGTCAGTTGAATCGTGCATCATCGTAGGGTGGAAAAAGCGGCCGGGCGATACCGTCAAGACCGGTGAGGTCATCTGCGAGGTTGAGACCGACAAGGCGACATTCGAAGTCGAATCTCCCGCGGCAGGAACTCTCCTGGCGATATTCCACGAAGCGGGAAGCGACGTGCCGGTTCTCGCGCCTATCGCGGCAATAGGCAGCCCGGGNNGGCCGTTCCGGCGCCTGCGGCGGCGGGGGTCGCCCTGCTCACCCCTTCCGGCAAGATCATGGCGTCCCCGCGTGCCCGCGCGCTCGCCGCAAGGCGCGGCGTTGCGCTTTCCGGGCTGAAGGGCACCGGTCCTGGCGGCCGCATCATCGAGCGCGACGTCGCGGGCGCGCCGGCGGGAACGGCGGGCGTCGCGGCGCCCCAGCCGGCTCCGGCCGGAAGGGCCGCTCCCGCCCCCGCGGCATTCGCCCCCGGTGAGATACGGGAAATCAAGGTCACCGGTATCCGCAAGCTGATCTCGGACCGCATGATCGCATCGCTCCAGAGCACGGCCCAGCTCACGCTCAATGCCGCGGCGGATGCGCGCGCGATGCAGGCGCTCAGGGCCCGATTCAAGACCAGCCCGGAATCGCTGGGCCTTCGCGACATCACCATCAACGACATGGTGCTCTTTGCCGCGGCGCGCGCGGCGGCGCGTCACCCCGAGATCAACGCGCTCTACGTGGGTGATACGCTGAAGCAGCACGCATCGGTGCATCTCGGCTTTGCCGTGGACACGCCGAAGGGCCTCATGGTGCCCGTGATCCGCAATGCAGACACCCGCACCCTGCGCGACATCGCGCGGGAGGCCGGGCGCCTGATTGACGGTTGCCGCACCGGCGGCATCACGCCGGACGAGATGTCAGGCGGCACCTTCACGCTCACCAACCTCGGGACATTCGGCGTGCACAGCTTCACGCCGGTCCTGAATGCACCGCAGGTGGCAATACTCGGCGTGTGCGCCATCGTGCCGGGACCGGCGATCGCCGCGGACGGAAGCGTGAGCTTTGTTCCGCAGATTGGTCTTTCACTTACCATCAACCACCAGGTGGTGGACGGCGCCCCGGGGGCGCGCTTCCTGCAGGCGCTGTCTGCCGACATCGCAGGCTTCGACCTGCTCCTGGCCCGATAGAACCATCGCTCACCCGTAGATCGGAGAGTATCGACATGCCGAAATCAATCGTTATCGACCCGCGCGAAAATCGAAAATCCGGCGCGCTGTCCTTCACGGACATCCCCCTGAATGCGTATGCACCCGACATGAAGCGCGAGCTCAAAACGCATGGCAAGGAAGCGCTCGTTCGCGCCTATCGGGACATGGTCCTCATCCGCGAGTTCGAGACCATGCTCAATCTCATCAAGACAAAGGGCGCCTACCAGGGCATCGCCTACGATCACCTCGGGCCCGCGCACCTTTCCATCGGCCAGGAATCCACCGTGGTCGGGCAATGCATGCGGCTGGGCATCGACGACTTCGTCTTCGGGTCCCACCGCAGCCACGGCGAGATCATTGCCAAGTGTCTTTCCGCGGCCGCGCGCCTGCCCGCCCAGCAGGTTTCTTCCATCATGGAGCGCTACTTCGACGGCGCGCCGCTCCGCGTGGTGGAAAAGAACGCGAGCGGCTCCGCGGCGGACCTCGCGGTGGACTTCATCCTCTACGGAGTGCTCGCCGAAATCTTCGGCCGGGAGAACGGCTTCAACAAGGGCATGGGCGGTTCCATGCACGCGTTCTTCGCGCCGTTCGGCAGCATGCCGAACAATGCGATCGTCGGCGGGTCGGCGGACATCGCCGTGGGCGCCGCGCTGTACAAGCGCATCAACCGCAAGCCCGGCATCGTCATGGCCAATATCGGCGACGGCTCCTCCGCGTGCGGTCCCGTCTGGGAAGCAATGATGATCGCGGCCATGGACCAGTACCGCACGTTGTGGCCGAAGGAGTGCGGCGGCGCGCCCCCGATCATGTTCAGCTTCTTCAACAACTTCTACGGCATGGGCGGCCAGACCATGGGAGAGACCATGGGCTTCAAGGTGCTCGCGCGCATCGGCGCGGGCGTCAACCCTGACCAGATGCACGCGGAGCGCGTGGACGGGTACAACCCGCTCGCGGTCTCTGACGCGATCGAGCGCAAGCGCAAGGTGCTGGTGGAAGGGCGCGGACCGGTCCTCCTCGACATCGTCACGTATCGCTACTCAGGGCATTCACCGTCCGACGCATCCTCCTATCGCACGAAAGAGGAGGTCGCGCTCTGGCAGGACGTGGACTGCATCAAGAGTTTTGGCGATGATCTGGTGGCGGCAAAGATCTCCACCGCGGAGGAGCTTGCGTCCATCCACCAGGCGGCGGAGGTGCGCATGAAGCGCATCACGGAGCTTGCCGTCTCCCTGCAGATCTCCCCGCGCATCGCTCTTGCCCCGGATGCAATCGGTGACCTGATGTTTTCAAACGGCAACGTGGAAAAAATGGACGACCGTCCCGTGGAGCTGCTCCTTCCCGTTGCGCAGAACCCGCGGGTGCTCGCAAATGCGCGCAAGTCGCGCTCCGGCATCGGGCCGGACGGCAAGCCGCTTCCCAAGTCGCAGGTCATCGCGCTGCGCGACGCGATCTTCGAAGCCATGCTCTACCGTTTTGCCATCGATCCCACGATGGTGGCCTTCGGGGAGGAAAACAGGGACTGGGGCGGCGCCTTCGCCGTCTATCGCGGTCTCACCGAGGCGCTGCCGTACAACCGGCTCTTCAACACATCGATATCGGAGGGCGCGATCGTCGGCGCCGCGGTCGGCTACGCACTGTCGGGCGGCCGCGCGGTGCCCGAGCTGATGTACTGCGACTTCCTCGGCCG
>PMDT01000237.1 GCA_003154555.1 Spirochaetaceae bacterium | reverse complement strand
TGTAGGGAAGGTTCATCGGCAGGAACGCGATGTCGATTCCCTTCAACGCCTTCATCTCACGCGTGTTTTCCGTGTCGCCGGCGATGTAGATCCTGCGCTCCCCGAGGGTAAGCACGTAGCCGTTGCCGTCACCCCGGGGATGGAATGGTGAGCCAGGCGCCCGCTCGTGCACGAGGTTGTAGGCCGGCACTGCCTCGATGCGGATGCCGTTCAGGGAGCGTGAATCCCCGTTGTGCAGGACGATTGCACCATTGACCTTGCCCGCGCACTTTGCGCCGACCACGATGGAGGTCGATTCCTTGCGCAACGCAGCGATGGCTTCGAGGTCCAGGTGATCGGAGTGCTCGTGGGTGACCAGGATGATGTCCGCCCGGGGCGCCTTCGCATAGTCGGCGAAATCCCGGACCGGGTCCACGTGGATCACCGTCGTGCCATAGGTGATGGCAAGAGTGCTGTGTCCGTAGAATGTGAATGCGAGGGGGAGGGGAGCGGGAGCAAAGACGTCCTCCGTTGCCATGGGGTACCTCCTTGCGTCAATATACTGCTCCATGGGTTATGATTTCGATACCATCATCGAGCGCCGCGGCACGAGCTCGCTGAAGTGGGATTTCACGCAGCGCTTTGCCCCCGGCAGGAGCGGTCTTCTGCCGCTCTGGGTTGCCGACATGGACTTTCCCGCACCACGCGAGATCCAGGAGGCGATACAGGCAAGGGTTGACCACGGCGTTTTCGGCTACACGCTGGAGCCGGACTCCTGGTTCGATGCGGCCGCGGCCTGGCTCCAGAGGCGCCACGGCTGGACCGTTCCGCGCGAATGGATGCTCCCGACCCCTGGTGTCATCCCGGGCCTCGTGGCGGCGATCCTTGCGCTCACCGAACCGGGCGACGGCGTCGTGATCCAGCCGCCCGTCTATTACCCGTTTCCGCTGCGGATCAGGGGGAATGGACGCCGCGTGGTGGAAAATCCCCTGCGGCTCACCGGCAGCCGATGGGATATGGACCTCGATGGCCTGGAGAGGGCGATCGATTCCGGCACGCGCATGCTCGTGCTCTGCAGCCCGCACAACCCCGTCGCGCGCGTGTGGGAGCCTGACACCTTGCGGCGCCTGGCGGCAATCTGCGCCGCGCGCGGCGTGGTGATCGCAAGCGACGAAATCCACTGCGATCTCACCATGCCGGGCTTCCGGCATGTGCCGATCGCCACAGTTTCTCCCGAGGCTGCGTCGATCAGCGTCACGCTCCTGTCGGCGACAAAGACATTCAACCTTGCCGGGCTGGGCGGGGCCCTCTCCGTCGTGCCGGACCCGCGGCTGCGCGCGCGGCTTGAGAAGGGGCACAGCGCGATCTTCGCAGGCCCGGCGAATGCAATTGCGGTGGTGGCAACGGAGGCGGCCTGGCGCCGGGGCGACGCGTGGCTGGATGAGCTTCGAGCGTACGTGCAGGCGAACTTCCATTACATGACGGCTTTTTTTGCGGACACGATGCCGGTGGTGAAGGCCTTCCCGCTGGAGGGAAGCTATCTCGCGCTCCTGGACATGCGAGGCCTTGGCATGAACGACCAAAGGCTCAACGATATTCTTCTTGGCACGGCGAAGGTCTGGTTTGACGAGGGGCCGATATTCGGCCGCGGCGGGGAAGGCCTCCAGCGCATCAATCTCGCCTGCCCCCGGCGCATCCTCGATGAATGCCTGACGCGCATGGCGCGGGCGTTCGGAGGTGCCGCCGAAGAGCCCTCGCATTGACCCCGCGCCGGCGGCGTCAGTACCTTCAACACAACGTTTCATCTTGAATATCACCCGGGCGACGGAGGTCATCATGGCAACTCGCACATCATCGGCCGAATGGAAAGGCACGCTGAAAGAGGGTTCGGGCATCATGAAGCTCGGAAGCGGCGCCTGGGAAGGCCCTTTCAGCTTCTCTTCCCGATTCGAATCCGGCAAGGGAACGAACCCCGAGGAGCTGATCGGCGCGGCGCACGCGGGATGCTTCTCGATGTTCCTGTCGGCGCTCCTCACTGATGCCGGTTTCCCGCCCACACGGATCAGGACGGTGGCAACGGTCCACCTCGAGGAGGGGCCGAAGATCGCCGTGATCGAGCTTTCCACGGAAGCCGTGGTGCCCAGGATTTCAGACGCTGATTTCCGCAAATACACCGAAAAAGCGAAGAACGACTGCCCTGTTTCCAGGGCCCTTGCCGGACCAATGATCACGCTCACCGCAAAGCTGCTGCCAGCCTAATTCCTGATGGCGGAGCGCAGCTTCCGGTAGGTGTCTTTCTCCAGATCGAGTGCGTGCTGGTACGACAACCCCGCCACTGCCGTCAGGCGTGACCCTGGCGGGAGTTGCCTGCCCTTGCGCACGTAGACCTTCATCCCGATCACGCTTGCATCACCGATTGTCACCCCGGGGCTGATATACGCCTGCCCGCCGATGAGGCAGTTCTTCCCGATTGTGATGCGCTGGATGAGCAGCTTGCCGTTCTCATAGACGTGCGGTGAGATTATTGCATCTCCGCCGATGACCGTGTTGTCACCGATGCTNNAGGATGAGCCGCAGCGCCAGGGTCCAGACGCCATTCAGGACGATCCACAGGAGCACCGTGGTGGACGCCGCCTCGTGGCGGCCGGGTTTCACGCCGAGGGAGAAGAGCCGGATGATGGCTCCCATCAGGAGGAGCCCGAAAAAGAAGAAGACAAATGCCGAGATGCCCAGAAAGAGGCAGAACAGCACGACGGATCCGAGACCGGGAATCGCCCCGGCAAGTATTGCCGGGGAAAGCATGCGGCCGAATGCCCAGATGACAAGAAGCAGCGACGGGGCAAGGCTCGCGCCCAGCACGCAGGCGTAAAACGCATAGACAATCAGCGTGAGGACATTCTTGACGATACTCGACCTGCTTACCCGCTCGAGAAATGACATGATCTGCCAGTGTGCGGCACGTGACAGGGGAAGTCAATGGAGCCTTTGCGTTGAAGGGCCCGACTTTCTTGACCCGATGCCGGGACGCGCTAAGATGGGACAAGAACGGAGGGCGTCCGCATGCGCTATGGGCATTTCGACAACGACAAGAAGGAATACATCATCGACAGGGTGGATATTCCGGTCTCCTGGACGAACTACATCGGCCTCAACAAGATGTGCGCCGTTCTGTCCCAGAACGCGGGCGGCTATTCATTCTACAAGCATGCCGAGCATGGGCGCATCACGCGCTTCAGGCCCAACGGCGTGCCACTGGACAGGCCGGGCCACTACGTCTACATCCGTGACGACGCCGATGGCGACTACTGGAGCATCTCCTGGCAGCCGGTGGGCAAGCCGCTGGACAGGGCGACCTACGAATGCCGGCACGGACTTTCCTATTCCCGGTTTCGTGCCTCCTGCAAGGGCATCGAGGCGGAGCAGCTCGTCTTCATCACCCGGCGCGACGACGTCGAGCTCTGGGACGTGAAGATTAAGAATGTGGGCTCCACACCGCGCGAACTGAGTCTCTTCTCCTATCTCGAGTTTTCCTTCCATCACATCGAGATCGACAATCAGAATCTCCAGATGAGCCTCTACGCATCGGGATCGAGCTTCGCGGAGGGCGTCATCGAGTACGACTTCCACTACGAGCCCTGGACCTTTCACTACCACGCGGCGAGCTTCGATCCCGACGGCTTCGACACGATGCGCGACTCATTCCTCGGGCCGTACCGTACCGAGACGAATCCCCTTGCCGTTGAAAGGGGGAGCTGCTCCTCCAGCGCGGAGCTCACGGGCAATCATTGCGGCGCGCTGCACAAGAAGATCAGGCTCGCCCCCGGTGAAGAGACGCGCGTTGTCTTCATGCTCGGCTACGGGGACAGAAATGCGGGGAAGGCGGCGAAGGCGAAGTATTCGAATCTCGGGGCAGTGGATGAGGCATTCGCCGACCTCCGGACCTACTGGGAGGAGAAGTGCTCCGTCTTCCAGGCCTCGACGCCCCACGAGGGTCTGAACACCATGNNCGCACGGGGCTGGGCTACCGGGACACGAGCCAGGACGTCATGGCTTGTGTCGCCACCAACCCGGGCAAGGTCCGGCAGCGCATCCGCGAGCTTCTCCATGGGCAGGTGAGCGTGGGCTACGGCCTGCACCTCTTCGACCCGGACTGGTTCGACCCTGAAAAGATGAAGGCGCCGAAGTTCAAGAGCCCCACGATTGCGCACGCGCCGGACAAGGCGAGCTATATCCATGGCATCGACCATGCCTGCTCTGACGATCACCTGTGGATCATTCCCTCGATCTGCGAGCTCGTGAAGGAAACCGGTGACCTTGCCTTTTTCGATGAAGTCATCCCGTTCTGCGACACAGGGGAGGCCTCTGTCTGGGAGCACATGAAGCGCGCCCTGGACTTCTCCACTGCGCAGGTGGGCAAGAGTGGCATCTGCCTCGGGCTCCGCGCCGACTGGAACGACTGCCTCAACCTCGGCGGCGGTGAGAGTGCGATGGTGTCCTTCCTCCATCACTGGGCGCTGCTTGCTTTCGTCGAGGCAGCAGAGGCGCGGGGCAGGATAGACGACGCGGCAACGTACCGTCTCATCGCGGAAAAGGTCCGCGCAGCCTGCGAGCGCGAGCTCTGGGACGGAAAGTGGTATGCGCGCGGCACGACAGCTTCCGGCCTGAAGATCGGCACTCAGACGAGCCCCGAAGCCAAGGTGTTCATGGAAAGCAATACCTGGGCCGTCGTCTCCGATGCCGCGCCCCGGGATCGGGCCATCAGTGCCATGGACAGCGTGGACCGGTACCTCTTCTCAGAATACGGCCTGCACCTCCTCCAGCCGAGCTTCTCGAAACCAAATGACGAGATCGGCTTCATGGGCCGGGTCTATAAGGGCATCAAGGAGANNGGCGCCATCTTCAGCCATCCGAATCCCTGGGCGGTAATCGCCGAGTGCAAGCTCGGCCGCGGGGACCGGGCAATGAAGTTCTACGATTCCCTGTTGCCGTACAACCAGAACGACAAGATCGAAATACGACAGGCCGAGCCCTACTCCTACTGCCAGTTCGTCTACGGAAGGGAGCATGCGGCATTCGGCAGGGCGCGCCATCCATGGCTTACCGGCTCGGCGGGTTGGAATTACACCGCCGTGACACGATGGATGCTCGGCGTGCGCCTGAGCTTCGAAGGCCTGATTGTCGATCCCTGCATTCCTTCCGCCTGGAAGGGCTTCACTGTCGTACGCCGCTGGCGCGACGCCACGTACACCATCGCGGTGGAAAACCCCGACGGCGTCTCGAAGGGCGTCGCCTCGGTCACGCTGAATGGCACGCGCGTCCACGGTGCGATTCCCGCACAATCGGCGGGCTCGAAGAATGACGTCAGGGTCGTGATGGGCGCGTCACGAGGATAAACGAAAGATCGTTGACATTCGTTCCCGTGGGACCGGTCACGATCAGCTCTCCGGTGGCAGAGAGGAATCGGTGTGCATCGTTGTTGCCCAGACACGCGTGCGGATCCAGGCCGCGTGCAATGCCTGCCGCAACCGTCTCACTCGAAGCGTAGGCCCCCGCCGCATCGGTGTTCCCCTCCTTGCCGTCCGTGGCAAATGAAGTGAGAAGCACGTCGGGCTGGTCGCGAAGCTCCATCGCCGCTGAAAGGGCGATCTCCTGATTTCTGCCGCCGCTTCCGCTGCCGGTGACCGTGACTGTTGTCTCACCTGCCGCGATGATGCAGGCGGGCGCGGGAAGGGGCCGTTCATGCATCCTGCATTCCGTTGCCACAGATGCGAGAAGTCGCCCCGCCTCGCGCGCCTCCCCCTGAAGGGATGTCGTCAGGATGAGCGGGGCGAAGCCGCATCGATTCGCCTCGACGGCTGCGGCCTCCGCGGCGACATTCCCCGACGCGATGACCGCGTACGCGTGGCGCGGCGGAAGGGACTTTGCAGTCTCGGGAACCCGGCCCGCGCAGCCGTCGTCGAACAAGGCAGTGACGGCGCGGGGCACCCGGTCCTGAAGCCTGTAGCGGCGAAGAACGCCTGCAGCATCGGCAAAGGTCGATGGGTCAGCGACCGTGGGGCCCGAGGCAATGACGGCAGGGTCGTCCCCGACCACGTCGGATAGCGCGAGGGTCACCATGGTTCCCGCGCATCGCAGGGCAAGCCGCCCTCCCGCCAGCGCGCTCAGATGCTTGCGGACCGTGTTCAGCGCGTGGATGTCGGCGCCGCTCATGAGCAGAAGCCGTGTCGTCGCCATCATTTCATCGAGCGTGACGGGCGGCAACGGACAGGGCAGAAGGCTGGAGCCGCCACCGGAAAGCAATACCAGGCACAGGTCACCCTCGCCCATGGCGTCGACCGCCGCAAGGACTCGGCCCGCTGCCGCAAGACCGTGCTCGTCCGGAACAGGATGGGCGGAAGGGCATAGCTCCAGGCGTGCATCCGAGAGTGCATTCGTGGGATAGCCGTGCGGATGGACGACGATGCCAGAGTCGAGTCGGGAACCCAGCCGGTCCAGGGCGCCGCGCGTCATCGCCATCGCGGCCTTTCCCACTGCGATGAGGGAGAGACGGCCGCGCAGCAGTGCGCTCGACCCCGCCGCCACGAGTGTGTCGCCGCGAAGCGACACCGCGCGGCGCACCGCGGCGCCCGGATCCGCCGCCGCGAGGGCTGCCGCCCGGATACGGGCAGAGACCTCCTTCAGGGTATCGATGCTCACGACCCGGCCGCGACGAGCCGCGCGGGGGCGCCCTGCAGCGTGTAAAGGCGGCACGCGGCACGGTCGGCGATCTCTTCTGGATAATGCGTGACAATGAGCGTGGGCACCGGGTGCAGCGCATGGAGCCTGAGGAACATGCTCCAGAGCTCGCTGCGCGCCTCCGCGTGCAACCCGGAAAAAGGCTCATCCATCAGGATCGCATCGGGAAGCCGCGCAAAGCATCGCGCAAGCGATGCCCGCTTTTTCATGCCGCCGGAAAGCTCGTCGGGCTTCTTCCCTTCCTCACCGCTCAGACCCGCCTCGGCAAGGAGGTAGGACGCGAAGCACAGCGCGTTCTTCCGCGGGTATCCCTGGTAGAGAAGCGGCAGCGCCGTGTTGTCCGCCACGGAGCGCCAGGGCAGGAGGCGGTCATCCTGGAAGACGTAGCCGATGCGCGAGGGGCTTTCGACATGCCCTTCCCCGGGCGACAGAAGCGATGCGACCAGCTTCAGCAGCGTTGTCTTTCCGATGCCGCTCTCACCGGTGACCACCGCGATCTCCCGCGCCGACACCGACATGTCGACGTTCTGGAGCACGGGACTCTGCCGTCGGTAGGAAAAGCTCACGCCGGAAAGCGCAATGCGCGGCGTACCGGCCAGGGAGGTGAAGATCCGCTTCAGCTCCTTGATGTCTTCGAGGCTGCACGATACAGGGCCGGCGGGTGCGAACAGGCGTCCGACGGCGGGTCCGAGCTTCCGCGCCCGCGGCAGGAGCGAGGTGAAAAGGAGGATCACGAGGATGAGCACCGCTGCCCATGCAAAAAGGCTGTGAATGCGCAGCGTCATGTAGGCGGCCTGGATCTGAAAGCCGATGCCGTCATTCGCCCCGAAATACTCCGCCGTCACCGACGCTTTCACCGCGAGGACAAGACCGGCGTTCAGGGCCGCGCCGAGAAATGGCGTAAGGTGAGGCAGGATCAGCTCCTTGATGCGGGGGCCGAAGCCCGGCGCGAAAAGGGCGAGCATCTCTCTCAAGTCGCGCGGCAGTGTGGACATCCCTTCCCCCAGCGTGACGGCCACGAGCGGGAACGTGATGAGGGCGATCACGACGATCGTGGGAAGGTGACCGATGCCCATGAGGGCCACCAGGGGGATCGCCCAGAGCAGTGGCGGCATTCCCTGGAAGAAGAGCACGAGCGGTCGGAACAGGGCCGCCACTTCCGCGCGGCTTCCCATTGCGATTCCCGCAACAAGGCCCACGACGAAGCCCGCCACGAAACCGACGAGCACGCGCAGAAAGGTGATGAGGATCTGCGTCCAGGTCGGGCCGCGCGCAAGGAGCAGCACCGTGTCGGCGATTGTTGTCCAGGGTGCCGGCACGAAGAAGGAGCCGGCGGCGAGACTCGCGGCGGCCCACCCGGCAAAGAGGATCAGCACTCCCGCTGCGCCGAGAAGCCGCAGGCGCATCTTCCGCGCGCGGGTCGGGAGCCCGTCCGTCATGGGCTCAGGGCACGACGAAGAACCGCGTGTCCAGCGGACGCGGCCCTGCGGGGAGGTACCGGGAAACCGTCTGGTAGTAGGCGAGCACGCGGGTGCGGTTTTCCGCCGGGGAGGGCACCGCCAGGAGCGTGTTGCGGGTGGCCTCTTCGAGGATGGCAGCGTCCGTGGCGAGCGCCGTGGAGAACTGCGCCGCCGCCTTGGCCGGATCCGCCACGATGGCGCGGGTCGCAGCGTCCCAGTCGGACACGAGTGAGGCGATGGCGGAGGCGTTGCCGCGCGCCCAGGCCTCCGTGGCAAAAAGGCTCACCTGGGGAGACTGTCGGTCGCCGCCGGTGAACAGCGCCCACGCCTGGGAATAGTCGACGAGGCGGAGGAGCCCGTTCTTCTTCACCACGGTCGTGGCCAGCGGCTCGGGAAGTGCTGCCGCATCGAGCTGGCCGGCAAGGAGCCTCTGCACGCTCTGCGGAAACGGGCCGTAGCTGATCGTCACGTCCTTGTCAGGATCGATCTTTTCGAATGAGAGCAGCGCCCGGCTCTGGAAATCCAGGGGCGAGCCGGGGAATGGCATCGCGATGCGCTTGCCTCTCAGGTCGGCAAATCCCTTGATCGACGGGTCCTTGCCGATCAGGGATGACAGGCCCCAGACTCCTGTGTCGATCATCTGGATCGGGCTTCCGTCCAGCCTGTTCTCCCAGCCCTGGCTCGTGCCGCTGAGGAGGAGGTCCGTGTCGCCGCGCAGCAGGATGGCGAGCGCCTGTGCATGATTTGCGAAGAAATCGACCCGCAGCACGAGCCCCGACGACGTGACGCCGCCCTGCGCCATGAGGAGGAAGGGGAGGGCAGCGGTCGTCTGAGGGACCAGCACCCGCACGACGGTGGGCTTCGGCGAATCGGCCGACGCGGTCGTAGAGGCGCCCGCGAGCAGCACCGCGCAAAGAGCGGCAGCGAACAGGGTGAAAAAGCCCGAACGATCTGTGAAACGCATGATGCGAAAAGAGTAGACGTTTTGCGTTCATGGGACAAGCAGCAGGGAAAAAGCTATAGTGTCTGCGGAGGATTTCCCCCGTGAAGGCAGTGATCATCGGCACCAGCGGTCACATCGACCTCGCCTTGGAGGTGCGCGATCGGCTGCCGCAGCTGAGCTTCGTCGGCGTAGCGCCGGGATCCGCCGACGAGGATGCCCGCGAGTTCTTTGTCGACCAGATGGAGCCTTCCCTCATCCCNNCAGCTCGAGCGCCTGCGCCGCACGCACGCGCAGGGCAAGGCCGATCTCTGTCCCATGCTCTCCTACCGTTACCAGCCGGCATTCTACGCCGCCTGGAAGGCGGTGAAGGACGGTCTTGTGGGCGAGCCGCTCCTCATCACGGCGCAGAAGTCATACAAGCTGGGCACGCGACATCCTGTCTACACACACCGCGCCACCTACGGGGGGACGATACCCTGGGTGGCCATCCACGGCATCGACTGGATCTACTGGTACAGCGGAGGCAGGATCACGGAGGTGAGCGCGTCACAGACGACGGCGGGCAACAAGGGGCTGGGCGAGATGGAAAGCTCGGGCGCCTGCCTCATGCGCCTGGCCAATGCCGGCTGCGCGAGCCTCACCTTCGACTACTTCCGTCCCGGCCCTGCCCCCACGCACGGCGATGACCGCGTGCGCGTTGCAGGCGATAAGGGCGTCGTGGAGGTGTTCGGCGGCGAGGCGAGCATCATGTGCCAGGACTCTCCCCCGCGAAGGCTGGACAAGGAAGAACCCGTGTCGATGTTCCAGGATTTTGTCCGCCACATCGAGGAAGGCACACCGATGCGCATCACCGCGGCGGAGGCGCTCGCTGTGACGGAGATCGCGCTGCGATGCCGGGAAGCGGCGGATACCCGTACCGCGATCGTCCTGCAGGCCGCGCCGTAATCATGCCGTTCGACGCAACGCACCTCGTTTTTGCTCATGCCGCGGCGCAGGCCGCGGATCCACGGCTCCTGCGACCTGAGCTTCTGGCCGGCGCCGTTGCGCCTGACTGCGTCGACCTTGCCCGTTTCCTTCAGACGGCACGCACCCACCTCATCATTCGCAGGGCGGCCCGTCACCTGCGCCGCATCTCCGTCGAGCGCGATCCCGCGGCAAAGGCTTTTGCCTTCGGCTATTTCAGTCACGTGTGGCTGGATCGGCTGGTGTCGCGGTGGAAGCGTCCGCTCGATTCGAGCGGGAGGCGGATGAGCCTTCGCGCGTTCTACACCCTGATCGCCCAGCGGGACGTCGATGAGGCGCTGCGGCTCTGGGGCGCGCTCACCCCTGCGGCGCCGCTCGATGCGCGGACCTCCCGATTCGTCGACCCGCTCACGCTTGCCGGCTACTGTGCAGGAGTCGAGCGCCGGCTTCTTGCGATCCCCTATCTCGAGGACGACACGGAGGCAGCCGCGATCTTCGCCTCGGAAAGGCTGCAGACGGTAGCACGCCAGGATTTTGCCCGGACCCTCGGGTAGCACGCCGGGCGCGCGGTTTTCATGCCGCGGAGAAAGGAGACGAGGCTTTGGAGCTCTACAGCAGGAAGATCGACCGCGTCTATGAGCCCGATGTCCTGGTCTGCGGGCTGGGACCTGCGGGCATCTCGGCAGCCATCGCCGCGTCGCGCATGGGAGCGAGGACCCTGGCCGTCGAACGGTCTGCGTTCGCCGGCGGCAACATCACCAACGCAAAGGTTGTCGGCATCTGCGGGGCCGTGGACAATGCCACCGGTGCCCTCGTCACGGGCGGCATCACGTTGGAGATGCTGGCGCACGCCGCGTATCGACGGGAAGACGATTTCTCCCGAAAGCCGCTCCGCGATCTCCTGGCGGGCGACAGGGATGCCGCGCGGCAATTGTACCAGCCGAAGACCGCTGACAAGCATGTGGCGCAGGTCAACAGCGTGCGGCTTCTCTTCGATCCCGAGATTTTCAAGCACGAGGCCGACCTTCTCCTGACGGGAAGCGGCGTGAAGCTCCTGTACCACACCGTGGTCGCGGATGTGCGGGCGGAGGAAGGGCGCGTCACGAAGGTCATCATCGCAAACAAGGACGGGCTTTCCTGCGTGAAGCCCGCTCTGGTCATCGACTGCACCGGAGACGCCGATGTCGCCGCGATGGCCGGCGCGCCGTTCGAGAAGGCAGAGGTGGTGCAGCCCGGCACGCTGATGTTCACCGTCGGCGGTCTCCAGTTCGACGACTTCCAGGCCTTTTACGACGAGTGTCGCGCGGCCATGGCGCAGGCGGCGGAGAGCGGAGAGATCGACATCTATGCCGGTCCCAGCGTCGGCTGGATGCGGCCGGGGATGATGAACTTCAACAACACGCGCCTCGTCTTCGACGCGACCTCCGCGGAGAGCGTGACGGAGGCCGAGGTCCGCGCGCGCGGCGAGGTGTTCCGATTTTTCGAGGCGTACAGGAAGCGCATCGGGGCGTTCAGGAACGCGTACGTGCAGGACAGCGGCCCGTATCTTGGCGCAAGAGAATCGCGCCGGATCGTCGGGGACTACGTTCTCACCCTCGACGACATCGTCGAGGGCAGGCGCTTCAAGGATGCGATCGCGCTGGCCGGCGGCATCGTCGATTTTCATCGCGTGGACAGCAACGGACATAGCGCCCTGCAGTTCGTGAGCCCCAGCGACATCCCCTACCGCACGCTCCTGCCGCAGAAGGTGGACAACCTGCTCGTGGCCGGTCGTTGCCACTCCACGAACCAGATGGGCGCTGCCGTCACCCGCATGGGCGTGACCTGCATGCTCATGGGGGAGGCTGCCGGGCGCGCGGCGGCACTCGCTCTGAAGAGAATGTGCCCGCCGCGGAATATCGACGTGCGGGAGCTTCGCAGGCTGTTGATCGAGAATGGCGCAATCCTGCACGACGATTCGGATGCCTGACAGGGGGGATGCATGATCCAGACACCTGAGCGGTTCTTCGGCTTCCGCCCCGGCAGCGACGGGAACATCATCCACTGGAATGACCTCGTGCGGTTTTACCGGATGCTCGCGCGCGAGTCCGACCGTGTCCAATGCATCGACAGGGGACCGACGACACTGGGAAACCCGTTTCTTGAGCTGATCATCACCTCGCCGCGCAATCGGGAAAAGCTGGAGACGTACCGTGCCCATAGCCTGCTGCTCGCCGATCCCCGCGGCGCACACACGGAGGCGATCTCCCGCGCCGTCGCTGACGGCAGGGCGGTCTGCGTGCAGACAATGAGCGCGCATGCCTCGGAGATCGGCGCGGCACAGATGGCGCCGCTTCTTGCCTGGGAGCTGGCCGCGGGAGACGACGCGGAGATACTTCAGGTCCTCGACAATGTCATCTGCATCCTCATCCCTTGCTTCAATCCGGACGGAGAGATAATGATCGCGGAGTGGTATGCGAAGTACCGCAACACCGAGCACGACGGCGTGGACTTTCCGCGATTGTGGCACCCCTATGCCGGCTACGGGAACTACGCCGATGTCGTTTTTGAGAGCTTCCGCGAATCGCGCGCTCTCAACCAGATCCTGTTCCACGAGTGGATGCCCCAGGTCTACATGGACCACCACCAGATGCCCAGGAACTGGGCGCGCTTCTTCATCCCGCCGTACAGGAACCCCACGCGCCCCTGGTGCAGCCCCCTCCTCTGGCGGGAGATCGCCTTCTACGGCGCGAGCATGGCCTGCCGGCTCGAAGAGGCGGGTGTGCGGGGCGTCATCAGCAACGAGTATTTCCCGACGCGCGCCGCGTCGGGGTATTTCACGGTTGTCGACGATCACAACATCGCCGGTCTGCTCACCGAGTCCGCGTCGGCTCGGTTCGCATCGCCTTACCACGTCCATCCGGAAAGCCTGCCCCGCGTACCGCAAAGCGCGTTCTATCCCAACCCGTGGCAGGGTGGCGAATGGCACCTGTCGGACATCGTGCGCCAGCAGCACATCGCGGCCCGCTCGCTCCTCGTCACCATGGCCATGAATCGGGAGCAGATCCTGCGCACCATGGCCGGCAAGGCGCTCCGACAGACGGAGACGGGCGCGCGAAACCCTGCCCAGGCGTTCCTGATTCCGGCGGAGCAGCATGACACCGGTTGCGCGGAAAAGCTGATCCGGCTCCTCCAGCGGCAGGGGATCGAGCTGTATGCCGCGGCCGAGCCCGTGACAACCGCGGACGGCGCCTATCCTGCCGGAACAGTCGTCGTGCCGCTTGCGCAGCCGAAGTACGCGCTCATCATGTCCCTTCTTTCACGAAGCGAGTACCCGGGCAATTCGCAGACGCTCCTGCCGGATGGCACCGTCGACGTCTATGAGATCGCCAGCGAGAACATCGCGGAATACATGGGGGTGCGCGTCGTCGAGGCGGGGCGGCCGCTCACGTGCTCGCTGGCCGCCTATGCGGGTCTTGCGCGACGCCGGACGCCCGCGGATATGTATCCCGGCACGGAGAACGAGAGCTTCCGGCAGGTCAACACGTTGCTTGCCGCGGGGACAACCGTCCACCGGGCGCCAAACGGCGACTTCTTCACGTCATCACCGCCGGAGGGCGCCCGGAGGATCACATTCGCGCGCGTCGGGATTTTTCAGAGCACGTGCGGCGTGGGGCGTCTCGGCGGCGGCAACGCCGACGAAGGACAGACGCGCCTGCTCTTCGAGCGGTACGGCTTCCCGTATGAGACGGTGGGACCGGCAGACGTCGCGGCGGGCAGGCTCGAGAGGCTGGACGTGCTCCTCATCCCTGACAACCTGAAGGCCGATCTGAACGGAGAGAACGAGTCACTGAAGGAGCTTCTGCCCGAGGACCGTGTGTGGCTGGGCGCGGCGGAAGAAGAAAAAATCCGCGCATTCGTCCGCGCCGGTGGCCGGCTCATCGGCCTTGCGAGGTCCTGCGAGTATCTTATCGATACCCTGGGGTTGAAGATGAAAAACCGCGCGGCCCATCTGACCAGGGCGCAGCTCAGCACGCGTGGCTCCATGCTTCGCGCGAGAACGGAAGCGTCCCCGTTGACGCTCGGGATGCCGTCCGAGTGTCTCATTTTTCACCTGGATGCCCCGGTCCTCGAGATCACCGAGTATTTCAAGCCGGGGCTCTACCGCACGGACCTGCGCTTCGCGTCCGAGCATGTGCGGGAGAGCGGTCTTTGCGT
>PMDT01000100.1 GCA_003154555.1 Spirochaetaceae bacterium | reverse complement strand
AATGCCACGGAGTACCGTGGCGGGCTACAGCGTGCGGCCCCCGAATGTCGCGACCAGGTCGTCCACTTCCATGACGCCGCGGATGCGGAACGGCTCGCCGTACTTCCTGCCGATCAGGTGTCCGTAATGCTCCATGCGCGCAAAGATCAGCTCCTGGAAATGCTCGCTCGCAATGAACGTGGGCGGCTCGCCGGCCGCCTGGCCGGGAACGAACACCTGGGTTGAATAGGCACGCAGGGCCCGGCGTTTCTCCTCGATCACGTCGCTGATGTCCACGATGAAGCTCGGCGCGAACTCCCATGTCGACATGTAGAAAATGAGCTGGGCCGGTCTGTAAGGCGGCTGCCCCGTGTCGATCTTTGCGAGCCCCGCAAGAAAGGCCGCCTCCTCCACGATGCGCGCGGCGGCCGGGTGATCAGGGTGCCGGTCCTCATCGTGGGGCAGCAGCACGATGCGCGGGCGATGCGCACGAATCTCACGCACCACGGCGAGCTTCGACTCCCGGTCCGGCGTGAGCCACCCGTCCGGCAGGCTGAGCATGCCGTGATGCGCGAGACCCATGATTGCTGCTGCCGCATCGAACTCCGACGCGCGCGCCGCGAGTGTTCCCCGTGTGCCCATTTCGCCCCGCGTGAGCGTCATGATACCCGTCGACGCCCCTGCACGCGCGGCGCGAATGAGGGTGCCGCTGGCGGCCAGCTCCACGTCATCGGGATGTGCGCCGAATGCGAGGATGTCCAGGCTCATGCATCCACCCCCAGCACGCGGTGCTCCGGCGCGAACGGGTCCGTGCAGCCGATCACCAGTGACACGATCCCGTCGCCCTGTCGCGCGAGAAATGGCAGCGCGCAGAGCGTCCTTTCCTGCAGGCCGCCCCGCGGTGCCAGCGTGGACACAAGTCTCCGCACCTTGCCGCGCAGGATCACGTTCTTCTTCCGGGCGGCTTGTGCGATCTTTTTCTCCAGGCGATCCAGCTGCCAGAGGGAACGGGATGTACCGAGCTCGGTGGTGCGGTGAAGCGTAGGGTCCAGGGCATCGATCTCGTTCATGATGCCGCGCCATGCCTCCTCCACCGCCGCGCGGCCATGCGCCATTTGCGTCGTCAGGGAGGCGGGAATCTCTTTCGCGAGGATGTCGTCGATGACGCGCTCGCCGCGCTCCAGCGCCTGCACGAGGCTCACGCCCAGTCGCGCCGAAAGCCGGCCCATCTTTTGATCCATCAGCGTGAAGGAGGACCGGGGCACCATGATCGGCATGGGGATGCCCATGCGCTCGTAGGCGAGCGTGAGCTGGGCCCAGTACGCGATCTCGGACGGCCCCAGCACCGCGGCGAGCGTCGGGAAGACCGTGTCCTGGAAAAGGGGTCGAATCATCGCATTCGGCGTAAAAGCGTCAGGATCGGATTGCAGCAGGTCTGCAAGCTCGCGGGGGGAAAAGCGCCTGCCCGCGGATTTGAGCTGATAGCCGTCACCGGTGATCAGGATTGCATCCCGGCCGGGCTCCTGGTGAAAAAGCGTGAGGAAACCAGGACGCAACTCGATCTGTGCGTGAAAGCCCGCCTTCTCCAGGCGCGCGGTCTGTTCGAGGGCCGCTGCACTGACGGGGCTCTTTTCCATGATTTCGCGCTGAAACAATGGAAATGCCAGTCTCTTCATCCGTGCATCGGAGGGATCGACGAGCACGAGCCCGGTGCCGATGAAGAGACGCTTCATCCAGGCCGCGAAAGCCTGCGTGTACGTTCGCTGCGGATCGTAGGCGGCGCGGAGGTCCGCAATCACCTCTGCGGAGAATCCCCCCTCCGGCAGTGTCGCGGCGAGCTCCTCGATCAGGGCGTTGACCGGTGCGCCCAGCGTGACGCGGGACACAGGAATCTTCGCCGTGCCCCCGCCCGGCATGCGCAGCTCGTGCAGCGCGCCGTCGCGATCCGTGATCCACGCATGATTGATCTCTTCAAGGTCGCTGTCCTCCGATGCGATCCAGAAGACGGGTATCACGGGGCGACCGAGCTTTTTCTCCTGGCTGCGGGCGAGCGAAAGGATCGTGGCTGCCTTGTGGACCGTGTAGAGCGGCCCTCCGAACAGCCCGGCCTGCTGACCGCCGACCACCACCAGGGAACCTGGCTGCTCCAGCCGGGCCAGGTTCTCCCGGACCGCGGTGTCGGCATCCTGGCCGCCGTTCTGGTCACGCAGGATGTCACAAAGCGACCTCCTGTCGTAGATCGCCGCGTCCACCCGGCGCGCCTGCCGCTCGAAGACCCCCGGATCCTGGAAGTGGTAGGGCAGGAGGGCCGTCACGTCCGGACGTGCCTCCCAGAATCCTGCGTACAGACCGGTCGTCGAGGGGATGTCGCGCAGGGAGATGCTCTGGACCATGCCAGTATCCTACCCAAAGCGCGGAGCAGAGGCAATCTGATGCCCGCGCTTTTCGCGTCACACTTGCCGTTGATTTCTCCCGGCGCGAGATTATACTAGTAGCATGAAACTGATCCGCTCCGTTTTTGCGATCTGCGCATTCATGCTCCTTGCCGCCACAACGGCGGCAGCCGCGACGCTCGGGGTCGACACAAACGAGCTCAAGACGGCGCAGAAGATCGATTTCGTGAACTACACAGGGCCGATCAGTATACTCGACACCGACCTTGACATTCGCGGCATCGGCACCTACCTGGCGGGACAGATCCACGCCGGCCGGCCCGTCGCGAGCTTCTGGACCAAGTACTCGGCAATCCACGCGACCGACGCAGCGGAACCGGACAAGCTGAGCGCGGACATCATTTCATTCGACAAGGACGCGAGAATCGACCATATCGACAACGTGCGCCGGGTCGTCTCCGCCTACGTCGCGTCTCTCTACCAGTATCCGCGCCGGGACGCCGATCTCCTGGCGCTTTTCGTCTCCTACTACAACGCTGCCAATCGTGGCAATCTCCCGTATTTCACCGGCAAGTACAAGAATGTTGTGCTCTCGCATCTCACCGCGGACAAGGTGGGGCTTTCCACGAAGTACTTCGACTGGCCCGGGAAGACCCAGATCGTGATCCCCCTCAATGAGAATGCAACGAAAGACATCTTCGGCGCGCTCAACTCCTCGGAGATTGCCGGCAAGGCGGTGATCGACCAGCTCAAGGCGCAGGACAACAAGGGCATCCCTGAGCGCACCGCCATCACGAACCTGCAGCAGCAGGAGGTGAACCAGGGGCAGGCGGTCATCAACCAGGAGGCGAAGAAGCTCGTCGACCAGCAGCAGCAGACCGCCCAGGCGCAGGCGGCGCTGGACGCGGCCCGCAAGGCCGCCGAGCAGGCCACCACGGACCAGCAGAAACAGGCGGCGCAGCAGCAGGTGGTGCAGCAGCAGGCGGTTGTCGATCAGAAGCAGGCGCAGCAGCAGGCCACCGAGCAGAAAATCGCCACACAGGAGGCCGCCGTCCAGCAGAAGCAGCAGGACGTGCAGCAGCAGCAGAAGGACATCGCGACCGACCAGGCGGCGCAGCAGGCAGCTCAGAACCCCGCGCAGGCGCAGAAGGACCTCGCCGTCCAGCAGGCGCAGGTCTCACAGCGGGAGGCCACCGTTGCGGCCGCCGAGCAGGCGGTGAAGAACAAGCAGACCGACCAGTCGATCTTTGCCGGCAAGCTCTACTATCTGAAGATCAAGGAATACCTCACGGGCGGGCATTACAACAACGACATGCTCGTCATCGATGCCGCCACCGGCGCCGTGCTCCTCCGTGCCACCGACGCGCTGATCTGCGGACGCAAATTCGACCTTTTCTCCAACGGCGTCGTGGTGATCACCTACAAGACCAACCACAACGAGGGTCATTACCTGACGCTGCTCGACCTGGACACGCTCCAGCGCAAGGCCATCAGCGACGAGGTGGTGTTCTTCCGCAGCTTCGTGGAGACCCGCGACAACTTCACTTATGTCGTTGTGCAGCGCAGCAATTCGTATTTCCTGGGCAAGTTCGGCTCCGACATGAAGCTCGCGGCCATCTCCAGGGAGGAGGTGGATCCGGATTCGTTCATCAGCTTCTTCAACGACCTCGTATACATCAATGGCAAGGACAAGAATATCCTCATCCTGAACAAGGCGGACCTGACGACGAAGACGGCGATCACGCCCTAGCGCGGCGCAGCCGCGCGAATGCCACCGAGTACGGTGGCCGCCCTATTTCGCGAAGATCGCGGCGATCTCCTTCTTGTACATATCGTTCACCACGTCGCGCTTCAGCTTCAGCGTCCCGACGGTGAGCTCGCTGCCGACCTCGAAATGCCGCGGGATGAGGGTGAAGCGGAATATCCGCTCAAAGAGCCGGAAGCCCTTCTTTTCGTTCACCCGTGAGTTGATCTCATCCGAGTAGTGTTCAAGGATCTGCTCGTTGGCCATGAGGTCTTCGCGGGCAACCCAGTCGATGTCGTTTTCCTTCGCGTACGTCTCCAGCGCTTCGATGTTGGGGATCACCAGGGCGCCGAGAAATTTCTGGTCCTGCCCGACCACCATGACCTGGTCGATATATTCACTCTGCAGCATCGTGTCCTCAATGGGCACAGGCTCCACGTTCTCTCCACCCAGCAGCACGATCGTCTCCTTGGTCCTGCCGAGGATGCGGAGCTCTCCTCGGTGGGTCATCATGCCCACGTCGCCCGTATTGAGCCATCCGTCAGCCGAAAGGACCTCCGCGGTCTTCTGCGGGTTTTTGTAATAGCCCTTCATGATATTGGGACCTTTGCAGTACAGCACGCCTTTCTTGCCCGGCCCGACCTCGGCGCCCGTCTCGGCATTCAGGAGCTTTATCTGCATCTCGTCGAGCGCCGGTCCAATTGTCCCCACCACGGGCTTCTTCTCCCGCCGTACCGAGACGACTGGCGCCGTTTCGGTGAGCCCGTAGCCTTCGAGCAGCAGAATGCCGACTGCCTGGAAGAAACGGTCCACGTATGGTGGCAGCGCTCCCCCTCCCGACACCGAGAATCGGAACTTCCCGCCGAAGAGCATCCTTACCTTGCTGAACACAAGAACGTTGCCCAACGCTTTGAATGGAGTGAGGAGCAGGAAAGGGATGATGCCCAGCAGGAAGTCGGTCACGCGGAAACGTCGGTGGAACTGCAGGGCCCAGCCGCGGACGAGCGCCCGCATCATCGTGTGCGCCTCTCCCACCTTCACAAAGAACGAGAAGAGGGAGGCCTTGATGCCGCCTTCTTCCTTGATCTTGCGGAATATGCCGGCGCTGACATTCTCCCAGATTCGGGGCGCTCCCGCCATGACGGTCGGTCGGACAGCGGTCATGTCGGCCATGAGCACCTTGCCGATCAGCTTGGAGTAGGCAAGGGACGCCCCATTACGGAAGGCGACGTATTCCACGATCCGCTCGAAGGAATGCCAGACGGGGAGGACGGAGAGGAAGCAGTCCCTGTTATCAACCGTGATGCACTGGGGGACCGTGGTCCGCAGATTGTGCAGGAAGTTTTCATTGGAGAGCATCACGCCCTTGGGCTCGCCTGTGGTACCCGAGGTGTAGATCAGGGTCGCCAGCCGGTCGGGCGTCACCTCGGCGTTGGTGCGGGTCACGACGTCGGCGTCGCTGCCGAGCAG
>PMDT01000083.1 GCA_003154555.1 Spirochaetaceae bacterium | reverse complement strand
TCGACAAGACCGGAACGATCACGGAAGGCGCGCCGGTTGTCACCGACATCGCGCTTTCGAACGGCATGGCGGAAGAAACCCTGCTCCAGCTTGCCGCCTCCGCGGAAAAGGGCTCGGAGCATCCACTCGGTGACGCCATCGTGCAGAGCGCGGATCGGCGAAAGCTCACGCTGCTGCCCCTTGAACGATTCCAGGCCCTGCCCGGTCTTGGAATCGAGGCGCGCATCGACG
Source organism: Spirochaetaceae bacterium (assembly GCA_003154555.1). Classification (GTDB taxonomy): domain Bacteria; phylum Spirochaetota; class Spirochaetia; order SZUA-6; family Fen-1364; genus Fen-1364. The sequence continues at coordinate 9,894 of PMDT01000083.1, read as the reverse complement.
GAAAGGCGGTTTTCCTGGGCAACGAGAAGCTGATGGGAGATCGGAACATCGGCCTCGGGAGCCTGCTGGCCGCGTCGGCAACGATGGCAGCGGCAGGCAAGACGCCGATGTTCGTTGCCGTGGACCAGGCCGCGGCCGGCGTCATCGCGGTGGCCGACGTGCCGAAGGAGAGCAGCGCGCGCGCGATTGCGGAGCTCCGCGGCATGGGCCTGGAGGTCGTGATGATCACGGGCGACAATGAGAAGACGGCGCAGGCCATCGCGCGGCAGGTCGGCGTGGACCGTGTGTTCGCGGGTGTGTTGCCGCACCAGAAGGCAGAAGCGGTCAAGCGCATCCAGGCGGAGGGCCGAAAAGTCGCCATGGTCGGGGACGGCATCAACGACGCGGCGGCGCTCGCACAGGCCGACATCGGCATCGCCATCGGATCGGGCACGGATGTCGCCATCGAGTCCGCGGACATCGTGCTCATGAGGAGCGACCTTGCCGACGTGGCAGGGGCCATCAGGCTGAGCCGGGCGACGATCCGCACGATCAGGCAGAACCTGTTCTGGGCATTCTGCTACAACGTTCTGGGCATCCCCATCGCGGCCGGTGTCCTTCACCTCTTCGGCGGGCCATTCCTGAATCCGATCTTTGCCGCGGCAGCCATGTCGTTGAGCTCGGTGTCGGTGGTCAGCAATGCCCTTCGGCTGCGCCGGTTCTCGGCGCGCCGGGCAACGGAGGTCGCGCATGGATCACGGTAGTCACGATTCCCACAAGGCAATGGCGCTCCTGAAGACCGCCCGCGGCCAGGTCGACGGTGTGCTCCGCATGGTGGAGGAAGACCGCTACTGCATCGACGTGGCAAAGCAGATCCTGGCGACCATCGCCCTTCTGAAAAAAGCGAATATCGTCATTCTGCGCCAGCACATGGACACGTGCGTGAAGGATGCCATCCGTACCGACAAGGGCGCGGAGAAGATCGACGAAATTTCCATGATCTTGGAGACATACCTCGAAAGATAGATTCCGACCCCGCAAAATACGCGGTCAAGTAGCGGCGTCAGCTTTTCGCGCCGACGGTGGCCAGCACTCCGCCGGCCATGATGCGCGTCTGGGACGCGATGTCCAGGCCGGCATCGACGAACAGGGCGGCCATTTCCCTGTGCGTATGGATCCTTCGGTGCGCGATGATGCCCGCCGCTATCGACGGCAGGACGCCATCGGCGAGACAGAAAAGGCCGTGCGGACGCAGGACGCGCGCGATCTCCCGCAGCCCTGCCGCCTGGTCATGCCAGTGATGAAATGAAACGGTGCTGAAGGCGACGTCCACGGAAGAGTCGGGCAGGGGCACCGCCTCTCCTTTTCCGACGAGGAATGTTGCCGACGGCGTCAGCTCTTGCGCCAGCTTGATCATGCCTTCGGCCGGATCCACGCCGACGAGGCGTGCTGTCGGCCACCGCACGGCGGCGCGACGGAGAAGACGGCCCGTGCCGCAGCCCACGTCCAGGACGCTTTCCGGCATCCGCCCGCCGAGGTGCGCTTCCACGAGATTCAGCACGGCCCGATGCACGGGGCCGAAGAAAAAGAACTGCCCGAGCGAACGCTCGTACGTCCGCGACCAGCGATGGAATTTCTCGACGTCTTCACTCGACGGGTTGACCATGGCACAAAGGTATCGATTTTGCGCTCGCGCGGGGCATGCTGTCGCTTACGGCGCCCGCTCCTGTGACAGCCCGTAGCGGGCGATCTTCTGCGCCAGGGTCTTTCGCGTGACGTGGAGCTCACGTGCCGTTTTTGACTTGTTGCCGGCATTGCGCGCCAGGCAGTCGGCGATCCGCTGTCTTTCGTACTGTCGGGTGACTGCTTCCAGTCCGTGCTTCAGTCCGGCGGCACCGGCCGCCACAGCCGGGTCCTCCACAGGCGCGGCAAGCTGCGCCGCGCGCGGGGCTCCGGGTCTGCCGGGCGCCATGAAACTTTTCTCCCCCAGCAGCACGATCTGGTTCACCGTGTTCTCCAGCTCGCGGACATTGCCCGGCCAGTGCCAGGCTTCCAGCGCGCGCGTGGTGTCGGCGCTCAGTGTGATCGGTGCCCGGGTGTAGCGTTCGTTGTACTTCGTAAGGAAATGCGCCACGAGGAGGGGGATGTCGCCCTGCCGTTCGCGGAGCGGCGAAAGATTCAGGGACACGACATTGAGACGATAGAACAGGTCGTCTCGGAACTTCCCGTCCCGGATGAGCGCTGCGAGGTCCTTGTTTGTGGCCGCGATGATGCGCGCGTCCACGCTGATGCGCTTCACGCCGCCCACACGCTCGAAGCTCGACTCCTCGATCACGCGCAGGAGCTTCGCCTGCGTGTCCATCGACATGTCGCCGATCTCGTCCAGGAAGAGGGTGCCGCCATTGGCAAGCTCGAATTTGCCCCTCTTCCGCTCCACTGCGCCGGTGAAGGCGCCCCGCTCATGCCCGAAGAGCTCGGAGAGCAGCAGGGTTTCGCTCAGGGCGGCGCAGTTGATGGAGATGAACTCCCCGTCACGCCGCACGCCGGTGAAATGGATGTAGCGCGCGAGCACTTCCTTGCCGGTGCCGCTCTCCCCCGTGATGAGCACCGTGACCGAGGTATCCTTCACCTTGTCCGCGGTGGAAAGGAGCGCCTGCACGCCGGGATCGCGCGTCACGAAGGTGTGCGGCAGGGACCGCAGGGAGAGCTCGTCGCGGAGGAAGCGGTTTTCCCGCGCGAGGGTCCGCAGCTGCAGGTTCCTGCGCACCGCGTCCAGCAGCTTCGCGTTGTCGATGGGCTTGAGAAAGTAGTCCGCCGCGCCGCCCTTCATCGAGGTGATCACGCTGTCGATGCTGCCGAAGCCGGTAATGACGATCACCACGACGTCGGGCTCCTGGCGTTTCAGCTCGCGCAGCAGGTCGATGCCCGACCGCTCCCCGCGCAGGCGGATGTCCACCAGCGCGGCATCCAGGGGATACTTCCCGGCCGCGCCGACCGCCGCATCGAAGTCCGCCGCGCTGTGTACGGAGAAGCCTTCCTTGCGGAACAGGTTCTCCAGGCCGTGGCGGATTCCTTCCTCGTCGTCGACGATCAGGATCGATGCGCCCTTCATGATACTGCCCTCGCCTCGGGGCGATCACCCGTGCCGTCGGTCCTGCACGGCAGGCTCAGGGAAAAACGGGCGCCGCGGCCTTCGCGGCTCTTCACGTCGATTGCTCCATTGTACTTCGTGACGATGCCGTAGACCACGGAAAGACCCAGCCCCGTTCCCTCCCCGTTTGCCTTGGTGGTGAAGAAGGGGTCGAAGATGCGCGGGACGATCTCCTTGGGGATGCCGCCACCGGTATCCGCTATGGACAAAGCCACCCTGCCGGAGCCGTTCACGCGCCGCGTGCTGATGAGGATCCTCCCCGGCCCGTCGATCGCCTGGACCGAGTTGGAGAGCAGGTTGATCACGACCTGCTTCAGCTCGTCCGTGCTCACGACCGTTTCCGGCAGGTCTTTCGCGAGCCGTGTATCGATGCGGATCCGCGCCTCCCGCGCGAGGGAGCGGCTCACCAGGCCGATCACCTCCCGCACGACCTGGTTGACGTCGGAGCCCGCTGCGCGGCCGGAGTCCGTGGCGGCGAAGTTCAGGAGCTCCTGCACGATGCGCGCGATGCGCCGCGTTTCCTGCTCGATCCACTTCAGGGAGACGCGCCGCTCGGCGCTCGACTCGTCGTCGATGAGATTCTGCACGTTGGTGAGGATCGACCCGAGCGGGTTGTTGATCTCGTGGGCCATGCCCGCCGACAACATGCTGATCGAGGCGAGCTTCTCCGCCTGGAATATCTTTTCTTCCAGCTCCGTCTTCGCGCTGATGTCTTCCGCCATGAATACGCACCCCGAGGCTTCCGTGAGCTCCCCCTCCGAGCTGTAGAAGGGGTAGAGACGGATTTCGTAGACCCTGCCCCGGGCCGACCGTTTGACCTCTGAATGGAACTCGCGCTCCCGGCGGAAGATGGAGAATATCTTCTCCGCGATCGGCTCGTCGACAATATCGATGTCCAGGTACGTGAGGGGCACGCCGATCACGCGCGCCCCCGCCAGGTGGAACGATTCGAGGAAGGCGTTGTTCGCCCTTTCCACGACGAGGTCCCGGTTGACGATCGCGATGCCGGCCCGGATGGAGTTGACGATCTTTTCGTTGTATTCCTTCAGGAGCACCGTCTCCTGGAGCGCGCCGTGGATTGCGGCGCGGTTCTGGGAGAGCTCGCGGGCCATGTCGTTGAAGCCGCCGAAGAGCTTTCCGATCTCGTAGCCGCCGCTGGTGCGCACCTGCGTATCCAGGGCGCCTTCACGGATGCGTCCCATCGCGGCGAAAAGCTCGGCGATGGGATGCGTGATATTGCGCGAGAGGAAGAAGCTGAGCACGAGCGTGAGGAAGGCTCCCGCCAGGGACACCGCGAGGATCGTCCGGTCCAGCAGGAGGAGCTTCTGGTCGTAGGGATCGTTGGAGAGGAATGTCCCGAGGAACAGCTCTGCCGCGTCCGGCTCCTGCTCCCGGCGCCCGATCTTCTGGAAGGCCGCGTTGAACGTGCCCCGGCCCATGCGCTGGTCGTACAGCTCGCGGTACGCGCTCCGCATGCCCGCGGGGTCGAAGAATCCCGGGACCACGTCCGGGGCGAGGGAGGAGGCCAGCACGCGGGTTCCCTGGAGGAAGACCACCGATGACTTCCTGTTCAGCGTGAGCTGCAGGCAGAAGTCGCGGTCGAGGCGCTTCAGGAGAAAGACATCAGCGCGTGGCGCCCCCGGGGCGTCGATCCGCGTCACCCCGACGAGGCAGAGGGAGCTGCCGACGCTCTCCATCGCGATGTAGGGGTGCGCGCGGGTGTTCGCGAGGTCTTGAAGGTCGGAAATAACAAGGGTGCCCGGCGACACCTGCACGAAATCCAAAACGCCGCCGCGCGTGGTCTTCACCGCCAGCGCGTCCACTTTTGTCGTGAGGAGCAGCTCCCGCAGGGAGCGGTCGAGCGCGTCGGGGGCCGCGCGCGCGACCTGCGGGGCGTGGGCGAGCTCGATGAGATTCTTCCAGATCTGACGCTTCCAGGAATTGAACCCGTCGTAGAGGACGGTCGCCTCGTCGTCCAGCTCCCGGTGCGCGTCGTCCAGGTTGGCGCGACGGGTCGCATTGGTGATGAGCAGGATCGTGAGGGCTGCCTGGAAAACGATGACGCCGATGAAGAAGAGGAATGTCTTGCGGAAGAGCTTCATCTCATCCTATTTCGTCACGGTCTCCGCCCCCACGATGAGGCTCACCACCTCGTCGGCGTTGGTGTTCTTCGTGACCAGCTCGGCGACCTTTTCTCCGCGCCGCATGATGATCATGCGGTCGGCCACCTGGAAGATGTCGTGCATCTGGTGGCTTATGACAATGATGCCGATGCCATGGCTCTTCAGGAGGTTGATCGTGGAGATGACCTTCTTCTGCTCCGCGACGCCGAGCGCCGCGGTGGGCTCGTCCATGATGAGGAACTTCGCGTCCCAGTAGATCGAGCGGGAAATGGCGACCGCCTGCCGCTGGCCGCCGGAAAGGGCACGGATGCGGTTGCGCAGGGAAGGAATGAGGATGTCGAGCTTTTCGAGGATCTTGCTGCTCTCTTTCTGCATGTAGGCGTGGTCCAGCACATTGAGGAAGCCCAGCGCCTTCTTCATCTTCTCCCGTCCCAGGAAGATGTTGGCGGGCGTGTTGAGATTCTCCGCCAGCGCCAGGTCCTGGTAGATCGTCTCGATGCCCATGGCCAGCGCGTCCATGGGGGAGTCGATCTGGACTTCCTTGTCCATGAAAAGAATCTTCCCCGCATCGGCCTTGTAGACGCCCGAGATCACCTTGATGAGGGTGGACTTTCCCGCCCCGTTGTCCCCCAGGAGACCGACGACCTCTCCCGCCTGGACGCCCATGCTCACATCGTTGACGGCCACCAGGCCGCCGAATCGCTTCGTGATATTCCTGACTTCAAGCACGTATCCCATGCCGCTAGTCCTCCTTGTGGATCATCTCGGGGAAGAACTGGTCGATCAAGACGGCGAAGATCAGGATAATCCCCACCGCGATGTATTTGTCGAATGTCTGCACACCCATCATCTTCAGCCCCATCTCCAGGACGGAGAGTATCAGCACGCCGAGGATCGTGCGCCAGATTGTGCCGACGCCGCCGAACAGGCTCGCCCCTCCGATCACGACCGCGACGACCGAATCGAGCATGAAGGAGGATCCTGCGTCCGCCTTGCCCGACACGTATTCCAGCATGTAAATGATGCCCGAAAGGGTGGCAAAGAGAGAGGACAGGACATAGATGACGACCAGATGTCTGCGCGTGTTGATCCCGGCCCTGAGGGCGGCGTCGATGTTTCCGCCGATCGCATAGGTGTGCCTGCCGAACCGGGTCCGTTTGAGGAGGAACGACGCCACGGCGATGACGAGCACGGTGACGACGACCATCGTGGGGATGATGTCGATCACATCGGCCCCGCGCGCCGCTTCAGGCCGGGTGAAGAACCAGATTCCCCTGCCGGGCACCAGGTGGATGAAGTAGCTGTTGCCGATGACATTGGCGAGATTGGGAACGTTGATGGCGGCGGAGCCCTGTGTGATGATCAGGGAGGTGCCATACGTGATTCCCTGCACCGCGAATGTCGCCAGGAACGGCGGCACCTTCAGGCGCGCCACAAGAACGCCGTTGACGAAGCCCGGGAGCAATCCTATCGCGAGGGTGACCAGGACGGCGAAGAGGATTGAAAGCTCGGGAGCCAGCCCCAGGGAATCGAAACGAACCGCGAGCTTGGCCGATACGACCGACGCGAAGCCCATGACGAATCCCACCGACAGGTCGATGCCGCCGGTCACGATGACGAATGTTTCCGCCGTTGCCAGCAGGGCGAGGGTCGTGCTGTAGAAGAGAACGATCTGGAAGCCGTTCATCGTAAAGAAGCCGCCCCCCAGGAAGCTGAAAAAGACCAGCTCGATGAGGAGAAAGAGCATGGCCCATCGTTGTCCGATCAGGGTGGTGAATCCGCCTGCGCGCGCCATTGTCCGCTCCTTGCTCTAAAAGAGATCCGGGAAGAGCTGGTCGATCACGACTGCGACGATAAGGATGAGCCCGACGGCGATGTAGCGGTAGAAGGGTTGGACGCCGGAAAGGTTCAGTCCGTTCTCCAGCACCTTCAACAACAAGACACCCACGGCGGACGCGAGGATGCGCCCCTTGCCCCCCATGAGGCTCGCGCCGCCGATGATGACGGCCGCGATCGCGAAAAGCTCCAACTGGGCGCCGAATGTCGTGAAGTTGCCCGTGCCGCTCTGGAACAGATCGACGATGCCCGCCAGGCCCGCCAGGAAGGTCGACAGCACGTAGATGAGGATGAGATGTCGCCTCGTGTTGATTCCCGCCCGGACTGAGGCATCCATGCTGCCGCCGATCGCATAAGTATGCTGGCCGAAACGGGTGTTTTTCAGGAGGTGCCAGAGCAGGAGGAGAAAGACGAAGATGAGGATGAAGGAGATTGGCGCGATTCGGACCAGCTCCTTGATCTGGTTGGCGGCGATGCTCGCCGGGCGGGCGAAAAAGCTCCACGCGCCACTGGCCGGGTGTACGTACAGGACATACATGTTGCCGATATCCGTCAGCCCCGGCGGCAGGTAACCGATCGGGAAGCCTCCGCAGATGTGGTAGGAAACGCCGATCGCGATGCCCATCGTCCCAAGAGTGGCAATGAACGGGGGCACCTTGAAGCGTGCGATCATGACGCCGGCCACCAGACCGCATGCCAGGCTGGCCGCTATTCCCACGACGATCCCCACGAGCACGCTGGCCGGCGCGCTCCAATGGGCCGCGTAAAGAAGCTGCATGGTGCTCGCCGAAGCCACGGCGGAGAGCCCGAGGACGAACCCGACCGAAAGATCCACTCCGCCGGTGATGATGACGAAGGTCTCGGCGCATGCGAGCAGGAGCGCCGTGGTGGCAAGATGGATGATGCTCTGGAAATTATTCAGCGCGAAGAAGTTCTTTCCGGTGAAGGAGAAGATCACCACAGTGAGCACGAGAAAGAAAAAGGACCAGTTCCGCGCCAGCACGGAAAACACAGACGCCTTTTCCCTGCCGCCCTTCATTGCCAGAGCCTTGTCTCCCATTGATCACCTCTCCCGCGGCGCAAACTAGAAACAGATCGTACAATAAGATTGATGCTGTCGCAATCGAAGGCGAAAAAAGGGCCGGCTCCGTGGAGCCGGCCCGCATACCGCACGAATGCGCTACTTCGAATAGATGTACTGCTGCATCGCGGGATCGTTCACGTTGTCCTTGGTGAAGAACTGGAACCCCGGGATGATTTTTTTCTGGGGGGCCGTCTTCGCGGTCAGGTACTTGTATCCCGCGTCCACGCCCAATGATCCGATCTGGCCGGGAAGCTGCGCAAGCACCAGGTCGATGTCGCCGCCCTTCAGGGCATCGATGAGGGTCTGGGTCGCGTCCCAGGAAGCGATCTTCACGGCGCCCGCAAGGCCCGCATTCTTGACCGCCTGGGCCGATCCCTGCGCGCTGAACACGTTGACGCCGAAGATGCCCGCGAGGTCCGGGTTCTTCTGCAGGGCCGCCGTGGTCAGCTCCATGGCCTTCTGCTGGTTGTCCATGCAGTAATCCATTCCGACCAGCGTGATGTTGGGGAACTCCGCGATGCCTTCCTTGAACCCGTTGCCGCGGTCGATGACAGAGGAGGCGTCAGGGTTGGTGTTGACGACGTAGACCTTGCCCTTTTCCCCGATCAGCTTGGCCAGGTGCTCGGCCACCTGCTTTCCGCCCAGTTTGTTATCGGTGCCGATATAGGCCAGGGGGAAGCTGTAGGCGCTGGGCTTGGAATAGTCGCCGTCCCCGAGGTACGTGTCGACGGTGATGACGGGGATGCCCTTGTCCGAGATGGCCTTCAGGGGCGCCACGAGCGCCTGGTTGGAGGTCGGGGCGATGAGCAGCAGATCGATGCCGCCTTTGGCCATGAGTGCCTGGAGATTGGGAACCTGCTTCTCGGGACCCCACGAATCCGGATAGTCACCGACGACAATGTTCACCCCGAGCGCCTTGGCCTTGGCCCGGATACCTTTTTCCATCGTGTAATAGAAAGGATCCGCGACGCCCGGCATGAAGGCGATGGTGACGCTCTTCTTGCCCGCTTCCTGCGAGCCGCCGGCGAACAGGGGCATGGCCATGAGTGCGGCCAGCGCAACGGCCAGAACCAGCACGAGTGATCTCTTCATAGGAACCTCCTCTGGAGATGAATACGCGGTTGACAACCGCAAGAAGAAATGCAATTGCCGTGCCAATTAGGGGCACGCCGGTAAAGACACTGTATCTCTTCAAGGGCCAAGGAAATACGCCATTCGTGGTGTCCCCGGTGTTCGAACAGGCCGCATGAGCTGGATACGCAGGCATCCATGAACTGGATACCGCGGGGACCCATATGGCGGGAAAGGAAGGGGCCGCGGAGAAATTATTCTTCAAAGGTATTGCATGCAGGAGATGCCTGGGAGGGTATCGCCTTTCGCTTCATTGACTTCATCCTGGCGGCCGACGTCGGCGCGCAGCTCTCCAACTCCCTGGCCTACGCAACGCCCAACGAGNNGCAGCAGGACGCCGCAGGCGGCGGCACATGCTTCGCAGAATGCGGCGGAATCCCCGCCCAGCAGCCGCGGGAATGCAATGGGACCCGCCTTTGGACGCTGCCAGGTAAAGCGATGGGAGTTCCGCGCGAAGAACCCGTCGAGCAGCGGCAGGTTGGCGGCGATGATTGCGCGATTGCGCGAAGCGATCTCCTCCCCGTGGCGCAGCGCGAGCTCGGCCAGGTGCTCGCTGGGCGCGCTGCAGCAGATGGTCGTGTAATCCTTCA
>PMDT01000096.1 GCA_003154555.1 Spirochaetaceae bacterium | reverse complement strand
TCACGGAAGAGAAGAAGAAGGTTCTCGAGCATTTCGCGGAGGGACGCAAGCTCTACAAGCTCATGAAGTTTGAAGAGGCACGGGACGCGTTTGCAAAAGCGCTGAAGGTTGACGCCGAGGACGGGCCGTCCAAGGTCTACTACGCGCGCTGCAAGCACTACGTCGAAAACCCGCCGCCCGAGGATTGGGACGGCGTATTCGTGATGAAGACGAAGTGACGATATGGCGAAAAACGAAGATCACAAGGGCATGGAGCGCATCATCACGACCCTCGGTCGCGAAACGGATTTCAACGGAGTCATGCGCTTCAAGGACTCCCTGAAGATCGATGGGAGCTTTTCCGGGGAGATCGTCTCCACGGGATTCCTCTACGTCGAGCAGGGCGCGACCATTACCGCGAATATCCGCGTCGGGTCGGTTGTCGTCGGGGGCACCGTCAAGGGGAACATCGAGGCGACCGAGAAGCTGGAGATGCTCACCACGGGCAAAGTTTTCGGGAATATCCGCACGGCGAAGTTGAAGATCGCCGACGGTGTCGTCTTCGAAGGCAAGTGCGAGATGATCAAGAACCCGCAGGCCGTGAATGTCTTTTCCGGTACCGTCGAGCAGCTGAAAAAAAACGCCCAGAGTGTGTGAGACCAGGACCGCGGTCATCATCTCGGCGGGCACGGAGCTCATCGAAGGAATCATCCAGGACACTCATGTCCGCTTCCTCGCGAGCGAGCTCACCTCCATGGGCTTCCAGGTACTGCGCGGCATGCAGATACCCGACAGCGTCACGCTCTTTCGCAAGGCGCTCGCCGATGCCGTCGCGGAAGCCTGCCTCGTGATCATCACGGGCGGCCTGGGGCCGACCTCGGATGACCTCACGCGCGAAATGGTGGCGGATGCTGCCGGCGTGCCGCTGGAGTTTCATCCCGAGGCGTGGGAAGCGCTGCTCGCTCGTTTCGCGGGCAGGGCTGTGTCTGACACGAACCGCAAGCAGGCCCTGGCGCCGAAGGGCTTCCTGCTTCTGCCAAACCCCAATGGCACAGCGCCGGGCTTTCACGGCACGGTGGGTGATGCGCTGATCGTCGCTCTCCCCGGCCCCCCCTCCGAGTTGCGCCCCATGTTTTCCCGGAGCGTGATGCCGCTGCTGCGGGAGGCGTTCGGCGGCTTTTCGGAGGCCGACATCCTCTGGGGCACGGCGCTGATGGTGCCAGAATCGAGCCTGGAGGAGGCCCTGCGCGCGTGCAGCCGGCCCGGCATTTCCTGGGGCACGCGCGTGGAAGAGGACAGGATCGGATTCAGCCTGCGCGGCGGCGCGCCTTCGGATCGTGACGCGTTCCTTGGCGCGTTGACGCAGCGTCTCGGTGCCGTGCGCATCAGGCAGGGCGAGACCCGCCCGGCACAGCTCCTCACGGAAGCGCTGCTCGCGCGGGACGCCCGACTGGTCACGGCAGAGTCGTGCACGGGCGGGCTCATTGCCAAGTACATGACCGATCTCTCCGGGAGCTCTCGCGTCTACTGGGGCGGCTTTATCGCGTATGCCGACGAGTCCAAGACGGGGCTGATCGGTGTCGAGGATGAGGTGCTGCGGGAGCACGGAGCGGTCTCCGAGCAGGCGGTCCGGGCGATGGCCGAAGGCGCAGTGGCCGCATCGGGCGCGGAGCTCGGCATCGCCGTCTCGGGAATCGCGGGGCCCGATGGAGGCACGACCGACAAGCCGGTGGGAACGGTGTGGATGGCAGCCGCGCTCCGCACGGGCGGCGGTGTGACGCGGATGTTCTCCTTCAGCGGCACGCGTGACATGATACGACGAAGAAGCGCGGTGGCCGCGATGCTGCTCGGCGAGGCGGTGCTCCTCGGCCGGGACTTCCTTGACAGTCGCGCGAAGTGGTAATATATTTGGGTTCAAAGAGTCCCTGACAGCCTTTCAAGGCCTGCATGCAATCTCATCCGGAAACTAGAATCTATTTGAACGACCGTACAGGATAAACGGAGCAACCTAATGGGAATGAGCGACCAGGACAATGAATCTCCTCAGCAGCCCGTGGAGCAACCACGGGAGATGGAGCTGACGAATGAATCCCTCGTCAACGGGGAGAACGGAGACCAGCCGCCCTTACGGCCGAACCAGAATCGCCAGGATGGCGGAGGGATGCATCGGCCCAAGCGCCGCGTGGCACGCCGGAAGATCCGCGTCGAGCTGATCAAGGAGCCGGGCCCCAGCCCCCTCGACGACAAGGGTGAGCCCATCATGGATGAGACCCCAATGGACGGGATTCCGATGGACCCGAACGCCACCGCCGTCAGCATGCCCACAAATGGCGGCGCGTACGCGGCGGCCTCGGCGCCTGCATCCGCCCCTGGTTCCAATGGTGATGCGACCGCCCGGGAGAAGGGCCCTGTCCAGAACGACAACCGCATGCACATCAACGACCTGAGCCAGATGAGCATGCCGGACCTTCGCGCACTGGCAGCGAAGATGGGCGTGAACCACGAAGCGCTCGTTTCCATGAAGAAGCAGGAAATCATCTTCCAGGTCCTCAAGGGGCATACCGAGCGCGGTGGCGTGATCTACGCCTACGGGGCGCTGGAGATCCTGCCGGACGGCTATGGATTCCTGCGGTCGCCCAACTACAGCTACCTCCCCGGCCCGGACGATATCTACATCTCCCCGTCGCAGATCAGGCTCTTCAACCTGAAAACGGGAGACACCGTGGCGGGACAGATCAGGTCACCGAAGGAAGGGGAGCGCTTCTTCG
>PMDT01000025.1 GCA_003154555.1 Spirochaetaceae bacterium | reverse complement strand
CGCTGCATCGCGATGGTCATCGTCTGGAACGATCTGGCAAAAGGAGATGCGGAATACGCCGCCGGCCTTGTGGCGTTCAACAGCATTTTCCAGGTTCTCTTCTACAGTGTTTATGCATGGATCTTCATCACCGTGCTGCTGCCGGTGTTCGGTCTCCAGGGCGCCACCGTCAATGTCACCATCGTGCAGATCGCGAAGAGCGTCTTCGTCTATCTCGGCNNTCATTCCCCGGATCAGCCCGATCACCCTCGCGGCGCTTCTTTTCACGATCGTCGTGATGTTCAGCCTCAAGGGAAAGCTGATCGTCCAGATTCCTCTGGATGTCCTGCGGATCGCCGTTCCTTTGCTGATCTATTTCCTTGTCATGTTCTTCGTGAGCTTCTTCATGAGCCGGGCGATCGGGACGAACTACGCGCGGACTGCCACGCTCTCGTTCACGGCGGGAAGCAACAACTTCGAGCTGGCGATTGCCGTTTCGGTGGCGGTGTTCGGCATCGGTTCCGGCGCGGCATTTGCCGCGGTGATCGGTCCCCTGGTGGAGGTGCCGGTCATGCTCGGGCTGGTGAACGTGTCGCTGTGGCTGAAGAAGAGGATGTTCGCAGCCCCGGCAATCGCGCCGGCGACGCGCAAGTGACAGGAGGCAGTGCCGCGGCGCCTGCGGCCTAAGCTTTCCCGTGTCGACCGGGCGCGGCGCTGTCGGCGCGCTGCGCAGACTCCGTGCTCGTGATTGCTGTCTTGTACGACTCGACCAGGGCATCGAGTCGAGCCTGAAACAATGTCGGCGCGTAGCCGAAAAGGATCGCGACAATTATCCCCACGCTGCTTTTCGACAGATCGAACACCTTGCTGAGGATGGGCAAGGGCGACGTGCTTTCTGCGAGTTCCAGCAAAGAGGTGAGGGACTGGTTGAAAAGAATGGTCGTCAAGAGCACGCCGCCCAGGCCCGCAAGCCCGGACACGACGGGGACCAGCAACATTCGGGCGGACTGCAGGCCATAATCATCAACCGCGCTGCCGGCCGACGAAAGGGTCATGAGCCGGCTCAGGAAGCCGACCACCGCCGCAACAAGGAAGAATGTGATGCCTGCCGTGATCATCTTCGAGTCGACGTTACAAAGGATCGCCAGCACAAGAAGGCCGAATGCGGACAGCCCCGTCATGCTCAGCGCGGTCAGCGTCTGGTTGCGAAGACGCACAAGCCCGGACCACTGCTGGTCCCTGAACGAGTTGAGCGCGGAAATGACCTCGCGAAGCCGGCCCCGGGCATCGTCTTCGGAGGAGATTTTGACCGATCCGCAATTCTTGTCCGCTTGTCGCGGCGCTTTAGCTTTTCCGCGTGCTGCCCTGGTCGCCAGGAATCCTGCAACCCCGTCGAGCACGTCGCCCAACCGTGTCGACAGGTCCCTGGTCGCGCCATCGAGCTGCAGCAGGGCCTTCTGGACAGTCTCCCAGAGACCCGTTGTGCTTAGGACGGGAACGAGGGCCTCCTCCGCGTGGTGGATGCCCTCCCACATTGCAATATATCCCATGTGAGTTGCCCACCGCTGGCCAGGACGCGTGAAATCCGGGTCCATAAGCCTGGCGACGTCCACCCTCGCTTCTGCGACCGACTTGTTCCCGGCCTTGTACGCCTTGAGCCTCCGCTGCAGGTCATCGCGCCGCCTTGACGCGAGGTCCCAGCTCGCCGTGTCAGAGCCCGGGCGGGCGACAACGAACGACAGGAGAAGGACAAGGAATATCCACGCGCCCAGCCCGGTCAGCGTTCCGAACGTCACGATCCGGAAGTTGTCTGCCCTGCTGAACCACGCGGGGACGAGCAGGTATGCCGTTGTGCCGATGCCCATCAGCAGCGGGGCGACCCAGGCGCACTCGATCGCGGCGCCGGTAAGAGCGCCAAAGACAGCCTTCAAGGATCTTAAAAAGCTTCCAGAACCCTCTGTGGACTTTTTCATCTGGGACCCCTTTTCCATCACATTCTGTTTGAGAAGCCGTCATCACGTTCCGGGTCAGCTCGGAGGGGTGAGCACTTTCTAAATCTCAAGAATAGCACAACGCCCTGTGCTGTCAATTGCTACAGCGCCTCGCGCGGCTGGGCCCGCGCCAGGGAGAAGACCGGGCGGGCAAGCACGTCTCCGTGCAGAAGCCCATGGCATTGTGCGCGGCGGAAGCGGACGAGATGATCGATGCGGCCCGAAAGGCTGGAGTCGTGCTGAGGGTCTTTGAAACCTTCGCCTGCTACGCTCCCGCAGTCCGCGCAAAGGAAATGATCGACGCCGGAGAGATCGGAGACATTCGCGCCGTGCGCATGCACGTCAACACGGGCACGGGAGACACGGGCTGGAAAGTGCCTCTCAGCGCATGGCTCTGGCGCTTCAATGCAAAGCAGTGCGGCGGCGGGCCCCTGGTATTCGATCACGGCTACCACCTCTTCTCCCTGGCGTACTACCTCGGAGGGCCCGTGGAAAAGGTTTTTGCCTGGATCGATGCAACCACGGTCAAGGACACGGCCGGCATCGCACGGATAGATGCTCCGGCCGCGATCATGTTCCAGTTCAAGGCGGCGCGTCGCTATGGGTTCCTGGACGTGAAGTACACGCCCAACATGCACATCGATTCGCAGTACTATACGGACGACGACCGCATCGAGGTGATCGGTGAAAAGGGCATCATCTTCATCAATCGCTACACAGCCCGGACCGTGGACCTTCCCGCGCTCATGCTGTTCAAGGATGGAGTGACGACAGCCATCCCCGTCGAGGGAGAGGAATGGCAAGACGGCTTCATCGCCACTACTCACAATCTCATTGATGCCCTTCATGGCCGCGCCAAGCCCAGGCTGGACGGGCCCGCGGGCAAGGCGGTTCTCCAGTTCACCCTGGCGGCGCTTCAGTCCGCAGCCACCGGGCAGGAGGTCAGGCCTGACGAGGTGAAGTAAGGAAGGAAGAGCCGGCGACGGCTCCTTGCCTTACTTCCCCGTCCTGTGCGCCATGCTCTCCGCGGCAGCAACGGTGATTTTGTCGGCCTTTGCCTTTCCGAACTTCTTCAGGTTCTCCGCGTGTCGCGGCCCATGCATCATTTCCTTGATGTTGTCGGAAATGACGGATTGCGTTTTTCCTTTTTTAAGCGGCATGGTGGCCTCCGTTCGTTTTTGAATTGCGCCTTCCATGGTTGCGCGTGTCTTAGAAGCTACTGATACTCGTATGTTTTCGCATAGCCCCTCCAGAAACGTTTTCGCCTCGCCGCCGCCCGGGCAGAGGTACGTGCGGGCATCGGCGAAGGGCGCGAGCCGGGCGATCTTGTCGCAGAATTGGATGAGGGGAAGGTTATCGAAAAGTATCCGGGTCCCCACCAGCGCTTCATGCTCCCACTCCTCCCTCAACGGATCACTTTACGGATGCAGAAATTCCGATACGATGCGATATAGAGGTTCCCCGTGGAGTCCAACGTCACGCATAACGGCTCGGCCATTTTCGCGAGGGTGGCTGGTCCTCCATCGCCTGAGAAGCCCCTGATGCCGGTACCTGCAACCGTGCTGATCGTGCCGGACGTGTCAATCTTGCGCACCCTGTTGTTGAGACTGTCAGCGAAGTACATGTTCCCTGCAGCGTCGAACACAGGAGTCCAGGGATCATAAATCAGCGCCGACAGTGCTGGTCCTCCATCGCCGGAGAACCCCGGAGCGCCGGCCCCGGCAACGGTGCTGATGATTCCCGAGGTATCCACCTTGCGAATCCTGTAGTTGCTGTTGTCCGTGATATATAGATTGTCCGTGGAGTCGATGGCGACGCAGGTTGGATAGCGGAGCTTGGCCGACGCTGCCGGTCCCCCATCTCCCGCGTAGCCGAAGCCGCCGCCTCCGGCAAAGGTGCTGATAATGCCCGAGGTATCGACCTTGCGGATCCTGCTGTTGCTCCAATCCGCTATATAGAGATTGTCCTTGGAATCGATGGCGATGCTGCTGGGGCGGTGGATCTGGGCCGCGGCGGCTGGTCCTCCATCGCCGGAAAAGCCGGGGATGCCGGTTCCCGCGACCGTGCTGATGATCCCCATTGCATCCACCTTGCGAATTCTGTTGTTGTCGTAGTCCGCGATATAGAGGTTTCCTCTGGAATCCAGCGCGACACTGTAGGGAGCGTTGAGCTGCGCGGAGGTCGCAGGGCCGCCATCGCCGGAGAATCCGTTCGTCCCATTTCCGGCAATCGTACGGATCGTTCCCGCGGAATCCACCTTGCGTATGACACTGTTGCCGAAATCTGAAATGTAAAGATTGCCGGAGGCGTCGAAGAGCAGACCGTAGGCCGCAAAAGGTCCTGTCGAGACAAGCGGGCCTCCCTCCGCATACCCATTGGTGCCGGCTCCCGCAATGGTGATGATGGTCCCCGGTGGATAGGCCGGCGCGCCCGATGCCGAGTCCGCTGCTGGAAGCTGCATTGTCGCCAGAATCAGGAGCACGCCGCACAGCAGCGGGAGAAAGCACATTCCATTTGCCCTTTTCACGCTCATTCGCTTCTCCTTCCAGGCTCCCTTGCCAGGAGTCTTTTCCATTTGATTCCTGGGGTAGCCCATCGTCGTACCAAATTCGTATCTTTCTCGTACCAGGCACAGCCCTCTTGCCGATTTTTCCGGCCTTCATCTATACTAGCTGGGTTGGAAAATGACGAATGCTGCGAATGTCGTTCCTCGGCCCTCCCCTTGTCGAGCGGGACGGTCGGCTTCTCTTTCTGCCACGGAGCAAGACACTTGGTCTCCTCGCCTATCTTGCGGTGACGGAGCAGCGGCAGAGCCGGCACTCGCTGGCGGAGCTCTTGTTTCCGCGCCTTGACCGCGCCCATACCCGGTCGGCCTTCCGCAATACCCTCTCGCAGTTGAGAGCTGCGATCGGCGTCGATGCGATCCGAACCGAACAGGGATTCGTCTCCTTGTGCCTGGCGGAGGCGATGAGCATCGATGTCCTTGAGTTCCGGCGTCTCGCCTCTGAATGCCGACGCCCGGTCTTGCCCAGGGGACCTCGCCGCTCGTCGCTTCTCGCCCGGGCCGCCCGGCTCTACCGGGGCGAGTTCCTTGAGGGCTTCAGTCTCAGGGGTAGCCCGGCATTCGAGCAATGGCAGGGGGAGCGCGCGGAGGCTCTGCGTCGGGATCTCGCTGCCGTCCTTGAATCCCTGGTGGACGACAACGACAGGCCTGGCCGGTACGAGGCCGCAATCGAGTGGACGCACGCCCTCCTTAACCTCGATCCGCTGGAGGAGCGGTCGCACCGACGCCTCATGAGGCTGCTTGCATTGACGGGCCAGCGCGCCGCCGCGCTCCGGCAGTACGATCGCTGCAGGGCGATCCTGGCTGAAGAGGTGGGTGAGACGCCCGATGAAGAGACCGAGAAGCTCCGGGAACGGATATGCTCAGGGCAGCTCGCCGTATCCTCTCCCTTCCGCCCGGAAATGCGCGCCCGCACCGTCTTCGCCGCGCCGCTTGATGGAGCGAGCCATGCGCTTGGCGATGCGCCTCCCGCTGCGCCGGCGATTTTTCTGCTTGCCCAGCCGCGGCCACCGGCTCGGCGTGGCAGTTGTCTCAATGGGTCGACGGAACGTCTCATAAAAATGCTCGCGAAAGCCGGCGGCGTCGTCGTTGGGAATGCTGAATCCGAGATTCGGTCGGTTTTTTCTTCGGCAGGCCTCGCTGCCTGCGCGGCGGTCAAATGTCTGCTCGGCGAAGCACGCTCTTCGGGTTGGAAAACAGGACAAGCAGAGAACGGCGCACGCGCGTGCCGGGGCCCTGCGCTGCGCGTGGCGCTGCATGCGGGGGATGCTCCCCCGCGGCAAGATCCACTCGCGGGACCAGAGGTTGACCGGGCGATGTTTCTCCTTCGAGTGGCGCGCCCCGATCAGATCCTGGCCAGCGGCGCTGCAGCGCGGCTTTTCCGCGATGTGATTCCGGCAAATGTGGCGCTGCGATCTTTGGGGACGCATCGGTTGCCAGACCTCGGACCTCCACTCTTCGTCTACCGTTTCGAGCATCCTTGCCTTCCATCGCGGCTTCCCGCGTTGCAGACCCTCGACACCTACCTCAACAATCTTCCAAGTCAGCCGACGCCATTCATCGGCCGTGACCGGGAGCGGGAGGAAGTCATCGATACCGTTGGCCGGGACGAAGTGCGCCTCCTTACCCTGACGGGCCCGGGAGGCACGGGAAAGACCCGCCTCGCCCTTCAAGCCGCGGCGGGGATGGTCGATCGATTCGCGCATGGGACGTTCTTCGTCGACTTGTCCGTCCTGCATGAGCCTGGGCATGTGGTTTCCTCCATAGCCGCTGCACTGGGCATGCAGGGAAGCGTCGATGAAAACCATTCCCTCCTTGACACCCTCAAGAGCTCTCTCAAGCGCAGGCAGGTCCTCCTGATCCTGGACAACTTCGAGCATCTGCTGCCCGCGGCCCGGGACGTAGCGGAGATCCTCTCTGCGTGCCCGCTCGTCAAAACTCTGGCGACCAGTCGCGAAGCGCTTCGGGTTCGCGGGGAGCGTGAGATGCGCATCTCCCCTCTCAGCGTTCCCCTGCCTGGTGAGCCTGTCTGCAGGCAGGTGGAACATGACGCCGTGCGGTTCTTCTGCGAGAGGGCGGCAGCGGTGCGGCCGGGTTTCGCCATCACGGAGGAGAATGGAGCCGCAGTGGCCGGGATCTGCAATCGTCTCGACGGGCTGCCGCTGGCCCTCGAGCTCGCGGCAGCCCGGCTGAAGACGCTTTCCCTCAAGGACGTGCTGGAGAGGCTCGGCTCCCCGACGGCCCTGAGCATGGGAGGCCTGCGTGACCTGCCTGCCCGGCAGCAGACGCTTCAACAGGAGATCGATTGGAGCCATGACCTTCTGCCGGATTGCGACAAATGGCTGTTCAGACGGCTTTCGGTATTCATCGGGGGCTGTACGTGTGAGGCGGCCGAAAAGGTGTGTAGCCTCGAGGGGGACGGATCCGGGCTCGACATCTGCGAGGGGTTGGGATCATTGGTGGAGAAGAGCCTTCTCGTGCGGGCGGATCCTGGGGGTGAGCCGCGGCATCACATGCTGCAGATCATCCGAGATTATGGGCTTGAACGCCTGGCGCAAACCGGGGAAACGGAGGAGATTCATCGACGCCACGCGGACTATTTCCTGGACCTGGCGGAGCGCGCCGATCCGAAGCTCCACGGTCCCGAGCAGGATGCGTGGTTTGATCGACTGGAAGCGGAGCATGGGAATCTTCTCTCCGCCATTGCGTGGCTGCATGCGCAAGGAGAAAGGTTGAAGGGGGCGCGGCTCGCTGGAGAGCTGGGGTACTTTTGGGTCAGGCGCGTGCGCATCTTGGAAGGACGCCGCTGGCTGGAACTGTTCCAGGCGGATTCGCGGGAATCTGATCCCCCCGGTCCCCGCGCCAAGCTGGCATATCACCTCGGGTTGATGCGGCAGTGGGGAGCAGGTCCTTTCAGGGGAAGCCTCGAAGCCATTCCCCCTCTGCGGGAAAGCCTCAGGCTCTACAGGGAAATCCGCGATTACACGGGCATCGCCAGATCCCTCTCCTGGCTGGGGACGCTGGAGTTGTCCCGTGACAAGGAAGCAGGCCAGGCCTTTCTGGAAGAAAGCATCCGGGCGGCCCATGCATCGGGAAACCCGGGATTGGTTGCTTTATGTCTCAAGATGGCTTATTCGGGTTTTCGAAGCCTGGACAGGGACACGGCGTTCAAGAAAACCGCCATGGAGGAGGCTTTAGCGCTCGCCTTGGAATCAGGAGATCCGTACGTCCTTTCCAGGGTCATGCACGGCACGGGGGATGTTTTCCTGCATGCTGGGGAGCACGCATCAGCGGAGCCATGGTTTCTCGAGTCGATCCGGATCGCTCGTGAGATAAATGAAAAATGGGCGATTTTCGATGCCTTGTTCCATCTGGTCACCGTGTATGTCGCGCTTGGACAGCTCGCAAGGGCGAAAGCAGCCTGCTTCGAAGGTCTGCGCCTGGCTGCCGAATTCGGCTTGAGCACATACATCGCGCGCCTCTTCAATGAGGCGGCTGAGATTGCGAAGGAGGAGGGCCGGCCAGGCCGAGCCGCTCGCCTGAGCGATGCCGGATGCGATCTCAGCGTCGCGAATGATTCATTGCGGGATGAAGATGCGGCCCTCGGAGGGATAGTGACCGCGCATTCCTCAAATCTGGATCACGTCCTGGAATACGCGCTTTCGGATGAAGATTGACGCAGCACCAGGCGCGGCTCGCGCACGTCCCCGGCGCCATCCGCAGCCCATACGGGCCGCGCTGCATCTCAAAGTGGGTGACACAATTGCATATGCCATCGCGGGCGAAAAAGTGATATTGTCCCGTGCTCCAACCCAACCGGTGGATGATCCCTTGGCCAAATTCGACGAATCGAGTCGGAGGCGGACAGGCGCGCATATGCAGACCTTTGATAGCAGGGACATCATCAAGGTTCCGTTCCCCTACACGGATCGGCCGGTGCGCGAAAG
>PMDT01000117.1 GCA_003154555.1 Spirochaetaceae bacterium | reverse complement strand
GGCTCCGCCGTCAACCCGCTGTCCTTTCTTCCTCCCCGCGCCGACCATCAGGCGCCGGTCGTCCGCCGGGTCCTTCTCGTGGTGGGGGACCAGAGCAAGGCCCTGGAGCCCGGCATCGTGATGAAGCCGGGGCGCGCGGATGTCCTGGCGGAGGTCTACGACTTGCGGGAGGACGTGAGCTTCAGCTGGCCCCTGGNNAGCGTGATAGGGGTGGGCATGCTCTCACGCGACGACGTCTACGACGCCACGGGGCTCGTGCGCCTTGGCAGCATCGACATGCACCCCGGCGACGCGCGTCTCAAGGTGACGGCACGAGACTACGCGGGAAACGAGACGAGCCGGGAGTTCGCATTTACCGTTCAGGAATAGGAGGCGGGACGTGCCCAAGACGTACTCATCTGTTCCCGGAGTCGAGCGGCAGGAGACGGTGCCGTGCCCGCTGTGCGGAGAGCGCCGCACCGTCTCCCACCTGGCATGCGACGGCTTTGCATTCGTCCGCTGCGCGGCCTGCGGACTGGTGTACCAGAATCCCCGCCCGGTTTTCGATGACCTGCGCGAGCGCTATGCAGCGGACTATTTCGCTTACGAGCTCGCTAATGAGAAAAACTTCTTCGGCCTCATGCGCCTGGGGCTGCGGGACATCCGGTTTTCGAAGCGTGCAGAAGCTTTTCCGCTGCCGCGCACATTCCTCGACATCGGTTGCGCGACCGGCATGCTGATCGAGTCGATGAAAACAGAGGGATGGCAGGTGAGGGGGGTGGACATCTGCCGCGAGTCGGCGGACTACGGAAAGAGCCATCGCGGGGTCGACATTTTCCCTGGAACCCTGGAGGAAGCACACTTCCCCGACAACACGTTCAGCGCGATCCATTTCTCGCATCTCATCGAGCACGTGCCCGATCCCCGCGCGTTTCTGCTCGAGGTCCGTCGCATCCTGAAGCCGGGCGGCGTCGCAATCATCACCACGCCGAATGTGGACGGCTTCCAGGCCAGGCTCTTCAAGCAGGCGTGGAGGTCCGCAATCGCAGACCACCTGGTCCTTTTCTCGAAGAGGACCCTCCGCCGCTTGATTGAGGAATCAGGCTTTTCGATTCAGAAAAATGTGACTTGGGGTGGTCTGGCAGTTGGAACGGCTCCCCGTGTCGTCAAAAAGCCCATGGATTGGCTGGCAAAGAAGTGGGGTTTTGGCGATGTTGTTCTTTTCCTGGCGGCGAAACGTTAGCCTGAGCTGACTATCTTGTAATTGAGATCAACGTATCGAACTTGATCATCTGAAAAGTCTTGTAAAGAGCATCGCTGCATCCCTTGATCTGGAGGATCCTGTCCTGCTCGGCGAGCTTTTTGCGGAAAAGCAATATTTTCCCCAGCGCAGAAGAGTTGATGCTTTCCGCTTTTGACAGATCGAGCGTGATGACCCTGGTCCCGCCGGTCACCAGCTCATCCATGTCGCGGTGGAACTCCGCCGTCCTGTCGCCCGAAAGGGAACCGGTCACCACCAGCATGATTTCATCCCGAGAGATGCTTTTCTGTTCGAACATGCCTAACCTCCGCGCGGCGTCGCGCTTTCCAGCTCAGGCCGGGTAACCAGCTCGAGATGGTAGACCACATCCTCGGTGTTCCGGCCTGCCTCGGTCGATATCTTCCAGACCCTGTAGGCGATTATCCTGGGGCTCGCCAGCGGAAGAGGCAACGGATTGCCGTTGAGATCCACGAGCTGATTCACCCTGAGCTGGTGCTCGATCTCCCGCGCATCCCCTTCAGGATATTCTATCGTAAATGTCCGTACCACCAGGCACTATTGTAAACCGTTTCGCCCCGCACCGCAACGCCGCAGCCCGTC
Source organism: Spirochaetaceae bacterium (assembly GCA_003154555.1). Taxonomy (GTDB): domain Bacteria; phylum Spirochaetota; class Spirochaetia; order SZUA-6; family Fen-1364; genus Fen-1364. The sequence goes on along the minus strand of PMDT01000117.1, from coordinate 4,573 downwards.
AACCCATCAGGTATCGTCGGTCCGATCGATAAGAGCGAATGGCATAACCTTGCCTTCCGGCAGATCAGGAAGCTCTTCGATGAGCTGCACAGTCTGGAAAGGGATCATCAAGTGGTCGGCGGGGGCGAATGTCCTGCGGACCTCGTCTTCCAGCGGATTGATCACGAGCTTCTGTTCGGTGGGGAAGACGAGGTTCTTGATCGACACGAAGTAGGGATGAGTGAGATCGAGGCTCCTGGCCATCAGCTCGATCTCTTTTTCTTTCCATTTGAAGTGGACACGATAAAGCGACACTCCTGCCTGTCTCCGTCCTGGAGCATAGCCAGATCGCGGGATAGTGTCAAATTCTGCCATTTACTATACAAAAGTATGTTAGTTCCGATAATAAGATTCTGCATTTTATCCTTTTTCTGCTCTTGCCATGATTGACAATAGCCCTTTCAGAGGTATTATGTCGCCTAGGAGGTGGGAAAAAGTGGGAGAGTTTAGGGAAAAGTGGTGAAGTAGGCCATGCTTACCGGAGAATTCCGCTGTTCATTGGATGAAAAGGGGAGGCTGCTCATACCTGCCCGCATGAGGACGGAAGTGGCCGGCAACATGGTCGTCCTGACTCGCGGGGTGGAAAACTGCCTGTGGCTGTTCCCACCCGAGGACTGGAAATCCTTCTCCGAAAAGCTCATCGGCTCGACATCGCTCTTCCAGGAAGAATCGAGACTCATCCAGCGCCGCATGATCGCACCGGCACAGGAAACAGAAATCGACAAGGCGGGGAGGATCGTCATTCCCCAGACTTTGCGGGAATACGCGGATCTGAAAAAAGAGTGCATCATCCTCGGCCTGCAGAAATACGTGGAGATCTGGTCAGAAGCGTCCTACCAGGGCTACCTGGATGCCAACGAGGCAAAGTTCAAGGAAGCGGCGGAAAAGCTCGGCGGGAGGATCACCCTGTGATCGTCCACCAGTCTGTCATGCCGGAAGAGGTGCTCGCCAACCTCGTACCGCCGGAAACCGGCGGTCTCTTCATCGACACCACCGTGGGCGAAGGAGGTCACGCGGAGGCTTTTCTGCAGCGCTATCCGACGTTGTCCCTGATCGGTCTCGATGCCGATGCATCGATCCTGGACGTCGCGCGGGAAAGGCTTTCCCCGTACGCCGAAAGAACGCGGCTCGTGAAGGCCTGGTTCGGCGCATTCCTTGCCGCCTGGGATACTCCACCTGCCGTCGACTTGATTCTCATGGACCTGGGGATTTCCCGCTACCATTACGAAGCAAGTGGTCGGGGATTCTCCTTCGACAGGGACGAAACGCTCGATATGAGGCTCGGGGCCGATCTACCCGTCACGGCCGCCGACCTCGTGAACGATTCTGACCCCGCGGATCTCGCCGACATCCTCTTCCGATTCGGTGAAGAGGGCAACGCGCGCGCGATCGTCTCCCGCATCGTGCGGGAGCGGGAAAAGGTCCCCATCACAAGCGCGTCGCGTCTCGCCGCCATCGTGGCAGGCGCGGTGCCCGCGCAATTCCGCCACCGCCGCACCCATCCCGCGACGCGCACATTCCAGGCTCTCCGCATCGCCGTCAACCGCGAGCTTGAGCAGCTGGAAACCGGGCTCGCCGAGGCGGTGCGCATCCTCGCTCCAAGCGGCAGGATCGGCGTCATCACCTTCCACTCGCTCGAGGACCGCATCGTGAAACATTTCTTCCGCGAGAAGAGCCGCGAGTGTACATGCCCTCCGGAATGGCCGATCTGTCAATGTGGGGGCAAAGCGGCTCTCCGGCTCGTCACCGGCAAGCCTCTCACCGCCTCGGAAGGGGAGGTCTCCCGCAATCCGGCCAGCCGCAGCGCGAAGCTCCGGGTGGCGGAGAAACCGCGCGTCGCGCCCTCCGGCGCTTCCGCGGCGGAGGTGGATGCATGAAGAGGATCTTGACCGCCATTCTCTGTCTCGCCGTGCCGGGGCTTTTCTTCCTCAATGCCTGGGAAGGCTATCGCTACAACGCGCTTGCCGACCAGATCGCGTCCCTTGAAAAGCAGCAGAAGGATCTGCTGGAAGCGAACCGCGACACGATCGGCCAGATCGCCTACGAAGGGTCGCCCGACAGGATCGCGGAGAAGGCCGGCACACTTGGCCTGGCAAAGCCTGACCCGGCCGCCGTCACGCGTCTCCAGGTGGAGCCTGCGGCATCAGAGGGATCGACACAGTGATGGCAACCGCCGCGGCCCGCGCACAATTCAGCTTCGCGACGCTCCTGGCCGCAACGCGCGGGCGCATCATCGCGCGCCCGGCCGGTTCCCTCGGCGTGACGTCGGTCACGAGCGATTCCCGTGCCGCCGGTGAGGGCAGCCTTTTCGTCGCCCTGGCCGGCGAGCGCACCGATGGTCATCGCTACCTCGGCACGGCCGCCGCCGCCGGCGCCACGGTTCTCCTGGTTTCCAACGCGCAGGCCGCGGCCCGCGCCGAAGAGCTCGAGGGCATCGCGGCGCGTCATGGCACCGGCATCATTGCCGTTTCCGACCCGCTCACCGCGCTGCAGGATCTTGCCCGCGCGCACATGCGGAGCATCCCGTCCGTCACGCGCATCGCGGTGACCGGGTCCAACGGCAAGACGACGACGAAGGAAATCATCGGCGCGATACTCGGGCGCGTCGCGCCGACGGCCATGAACGAGGGAAACCTGAACTCCGAGGTCGGGCTTCCCCTTGCCTGCTGCGCGGTCGCCGCGGACCACCGCTACGCGGTGCTGGAAATGGGCATGAATCACGTCGGAGAGATGGATGTCCTTGTCGACATCGTGCGTCCCGACCTTGCGTTGATCACGAATATCGCAACGGCGCATATCGGGCTCCTGGGATCGCAGGACGCGATTGCGGCGGAGAAGAAAAAGGTTTTCGCGCTTTTCGACGGTCGACAGACCGGGTTCCTGCCGGAAGAGGAGCGCTACCGCGCATTCCTGTCCGCGGGCGTCCGGGGTCGCATCGTCTCCTTCGGGCCGAAGAGCACCCCGGGGTTCGGGGGGAGCGAGAGCATGGGACTGGGTGGAACGATCATCCACTGGGAGGGGTCCCTGGTCCGCTTCCCGCTCTTCGGTCCTCATAACCTCGCCAACGCGCTGGGAGCGATCTCGGTGGCGCGCGAGCTGGGCGTCCCGAACGCGGAGGTACGCGACGGTCTTGAATCCGTCACACCGCTGTTCGGGCGGTCCCAGGTCATCGAAGGCGCCGTGACCGTGATTGCGGACTGCTACAACGCCAATCCGGATTCCATGGATCGCGCGCTCGATTTCATCGAGAGCCTGCCCTGGACCGGGCGAAAGATCGCCATCCTGGGTGCGATGCGCGAGCTGGGCGACGAGACGGATGCCGCGCACGAGGCGCTGGGGCGACGCCTCCGCTTCTCGACACTCGATGCGCTCATGCTGCTGGGACCCGAGATGGAGCGGGCGCTTGAGGCCTCTGAAGGAGCCACGGCGTACCGCCGCTGGTTTGCCACGATCGACCCGCTGGCGTCGTATCTTTCCCCTTTCATCCGCGAAGGAGACCTCGTACTGCTGAAGGGATCGCGAAGCCTCGAAATGGAAGGCCTGCTGCCGATTCTCACGGCGGGGGAAGGCGGCGCGCGGTGCTGAAGTTCCTCTTCGCCCTGCGCCCGCATGTATCGTTCCTGAACATATTCCAGTACATCACGTTCCGTGCCGCCTACGCGGCAATCACCGCCCTGCTCATCTCCTTCCTGTTCGGCCCGGTGGTCATCGCGAAGCTGCGGGCGATGAAGACGGGCTGGACGGTGCGGGAGGACACGCCGAGCAGCCACCAGGCGAAGGTCGGCACACCGACCATGGGGGGCGTGCTGATCATCATTTCCGTCGGCATCTCGCTTCTTCTCTGGGAAGACCCGGCGAGCGTCTACACGTGGCTCCTCCTCTTCGCCACGCTGGGTTTCGGAGCACTCGGTTTCGCCGACGACTATTTGAAGATGTCCCCGCGAAAGCGGGGCATCAGCGCTGGCGTGAAGTTCGGCGGCCAGATCCTCGTCTCCGCCGTTATCGTCGTGATTCTCTTTATCCAGCGCACCGACACGACGACGCAGCTCTACCTTCCCTTCCTGAAGCACCCGATCGTCGACCTGTCATGGTTCTATATCCCCTTTGCGATCGTGCTGATGGTCGGCTACTCCAACGCGGTGAATCTCACCGACGGACTGGACGGCCTGGCAATCGGGCTGGTCATCATGGTGGGGCTCGCTCTCACCGTGCTCGCCTATCTCACGGGGCGCGTCGACTATGCGGAGTACCTGTCGATCCCCTTCGTCAAAGGCGGCAGCGAGATCGCGGTGTTCTGTCTTTCCGTGGTGGGCGCATCGGTGGGATTCCTCTGGTTCAACGCGCACCCCGCCGATGTCTGGATGGGCGATACCGGCAGCCTCTCTCTTGGCGGCGTTCTGGGCGTCGTGGCGCTGATCCTCAAGAAGGAAGTCCTCGTCCTGATCCTGGGCGGCGTCTTTGTTCTGGAAACGCTGTCCGTGACGATCCAGGTCATCTCCTTCAAGCTCACGGGCAAGCGCGTCTTCAAGATGGC
>PMDT01000153.1 GCA_003154555.1 Spirochaetaceae bacterium | reverse complement strand
CCTGCAGCTCGATCACCGCGCTTTGCGCGCGTCCACCATTGTGAGCCATTCGTGTCTCCTTCAGTCGTCCGTGTCCGACGCGCAGCAGGCGGAGTCCGGCTGCATGCGCATCTGGCGCATCGCCTCGGCGAGGATCGAGACGGACGCGATGACCGTCTTCCTCTTTGCCGCGGGAATGAAATCGAAAAGCCGTCCGTACGAGGCGTCGCACGCGGTGTTGATGGTCTCCGCCTTCTGCTTTCCGCGTGTCGTGAGACCGATCACCTGCTGTCTCCTGCTCGCCGGGTCGCTCTCCCTGCTCAGAAGCCCCGCGCGGACCATCACATCCACAGTCCTGCTCAGCGTGCTCTTGTCCAGCTCCAGTGCGGTCGCGAGCCCCGTGATGGATGTCGTTCCACGCTGCTCGACCTCCAGGAGCAGGTGGCATTGCGCGAAGGTCACACCGCAGCATCCGGCATCCGCGGAGAGGGAAAAGACGACCTCCCTCTCCAGCGTGCGCAGATCGCGGCGGAAACCCCTGATCCCCACCGGTGTTGCCATGGCGGCGCCCTCTTTCAAGTTGTAAACTGCAATTATTGTACTCTACAACAGTTGTATTGTCAACCATTTTTCCATGACGGTATTCCACAGCGATTCGTCCGGCGGATCGGCCGTGATCAGCAGAGGCTCGCCACGGACAGGATGCACGAAAGACGCGCTCCGCGCGTGCAGGTGGATGCCTCCGCCGGGATTGGATCGCGCAGCGCCGTATTTCAGGTCGCCCTTGATGTGACAGCCGATGGCGGCAAGCTGCGCCCTGATCTGGTGGTGCCGCCCCGTGTGCAGCTCGATCTCCAGGAGGTGATAGCGCTCGAGGCTGAGGAGCAGGCGGTAGTCAAGGAGCGCCTCGCGCGCGCCCTCGCCGGGACCGGGCACTGCCCAGGACTTGTTCTGCGCGGGGTTGCGGCGCAGCCAGTGCCGGAGGCTGCCCGATTCAGCCGGCGGGCGCTCCGCCACGACGGCCCAGTAGATCTTCTGCACACCGCCTTCACGGAAAAGCGCGCTCATGCGCTGCAGCGCCTTTTCGGTCCGCGCGAATATGACCACGCCGCTCGTCGGCCTGTCCAGCCTGTGGGGAATGCCGATGAACACGTTCCCCGGTTTTCCGTACTTTTCGCGCAGGTAGTCGCGCGCGCGGTCGGCAAGGGTCTCGTCACCGGTCTTGTCCGATTGCACGATGTCTGATGGCCGCTTGTTCACGGCGAGAATGTGGTTGTCCTCGAAAAGGATGATCGGCGCGCCTGCGGCCATGGGGTGTCCCGTCCACCTGTATAGCCCGGAGCCGCGCATGTATTGAAGTGCCACCCGGCGCCCGCAGGCGCCTATGCGCGATGATCCTTTGCCGCCGGGATGAACTTCAGCGACAGGGAGTTGACGCAGTGCCGCGTGTTCTTCGGCGTGTAGCTCTCGCCGAGAAAAACGTGCCCGAGATGGGCGCCGCAGGCGACGCACGTGATCTCCGTGCGGTCCCCGTCCGCGTCTGTGGTCCGGCGCACCGCGCCGGGCAGCTCGTCGTCGAAGCTGGGCCAGCCGCAGTGCGAATCGAACTTGTCCTCCGACCGGTAGAGAGGCGCTTCGCAGCGGCGACAGACATAGGTGCCCGCGGCCTTCGTGGCGACATATTCACCCGAATAGGGTCTCTCGGTGCCCTTGTGAACGATGATCCGCTCCTCCTCGGGGCTGAGCGGGTTGAGCTTTGCTTTCATGGCAACGACCAATGTCCGAACGATTCGCGTCGGGGTCAAGCGGGGCTTTGGGGCGCCTGCCTGCCTGTCCGGCAGGCCGCAACTTCCGGGTGGCTGCCGTCCGGGGCTTCGTGTATCCTTGCCGCATGAGCAACGAGACAAAGGCCTGGGCACGCGACTATAAGCGCATCGAGCGCGCCATCGCCTTCATCGAGCAGAACCGGGAACGCCGACCGGATCTCGCGGAAATCGCGCAGGCCGCGGGGCTCAGCGAGTTCCATTTCCAGCGCCTGTTCAGCCGCATGGTGGGCATCAGCCCGAAGAAATACGAGCAGTACCTTACCAAGGAAGCTGCGAAAGCACTCCTGGACGAATCGGAGAATCTCCTCGATTCCTCACTCGATGTCGGCCTGTCGGGACCGGGCAGGCTCCACGACCTCTTTGTGACTTGCGAGGCGGTGACCCCCGGGGAATACAAGAGCCGGGGGCAGGGGCTTACGATCCGCTACGGATTCCACCCGACGCCTTTCGGTGAAGCGCTGCTCGCCGTGACCGACAGGGGCATCTGCGCGCTCTTCTTTGCCGCCGAAGGAGAGCGGCGTGACGTGCTGGGCCGGCTGCGGGAAGAGTGGAGCAACGCGCGCTGCGTCGCCGATCAGGGCGCCACGGGCGGCATCGTGCGGCGCATCTTTGCTCCCGCGCCTTCCGCGCAAGGCCCGCTGACTCTCTACCTGCGCGGCACCAACTTCCAGGTGAAAGTGTGGGAGGCGCTGCTCTCCATTCCCCCGGGGCATCTCAGCACGTACGGGAGGATTGCGCGCGACATCGGCCACCCCGACGCCCTGCGCGCCGTCGGCTCAGCCGTGGGACGCAACCCGGTTGCATTCGTGATCCCCTGTCATCGGGTCATCCGCAAGGACGGTGAGATGGGCGGCTACCATTGGGGCGTGGAGCGCAAGAGACTCATTCTTGCCTGGGAATCCGGCAGGGCTGTTGCGGCGGTCGGTTAGCCGGTGCGGCGACGGGTCGCGGCGAAACTGCGAGGCGACGCCACGAAGGAATACAATCCCGCCTCCACCCGCAGGGCGCATCCTTCGGGTCGCCGGGGAAGCACCTTGACCCCCGGCGACCGCGCCAGGGGGAGACCCGCCTCGGTGACGTCGGAGGCCGTCGCCCCGGGGATGATAACCGTTGCACTGGTGTTCGGCGGGATGGTGATGCGCAGGGCGAATGAGCCGTCCTCCAGGCGCCACTCCACGGACAGGGGGCCGTGCATCGTGCGGTGCGTGGCTTTTGCCCAGGAAAGCGCATCGCCGGGCCGGGGGGCGATGATGAATGACTCAGCCCCGGGAGCCGCGTCATCCGGATTGATGCCCCCGATCACGCGCCACATCCATTCGCCGACAGAACCGATGGCGTAGTGATTGAAGGAGTTCATGCGGGGATTCTGGAAGCCGCGGCCCTCCACCCAGCCGTCCCACCGCTCCCACATCGTCGTCCCACCATGCTCCAGCATGTAGATCCAGGAGGGCATCTCGCGGCGGTTGAGGAGCCGGTAGGCTTCCTCCACGTACCCCCAACGCACCAGCTCCTTCATCAACGGCACGGTGCTCACGATGCCGGTTGACGGCGCTCCCTTGTAGGGTTTCAGCGCGGCCACCATGCGGGCGGCGGCTTTCCCGCGAAGCCCGACGGGAAGGAGGTCGAAATTGAGCGCCAGCGCGTAGCCTGCCTGCGTGTCGCCTTTTATCCGTCCGTCCTTTGTCACGAATGCGCGCATGAAGGCGGCGCGGATGCGACGGGCCAGCGCCCCGTATGTCGCCTCATCCTGCGTGCGGCCGAGCACGCCCGCCATCCGGGCGAGCGTCTGCGTCGAAAGCGCGAAGAATGCGGTGGCATAGATTTCCTTCGGCACTTCACCGCCCTTGCGGGGAAGACCGGGAATATCGACGAAGGTGTCGGCGTTCAGCCAGTCGCCGTAATACAGCGGGGTGCAGGTGCCATGGTCACGCCAGATCAGGTCGGGGTTTTGCCGCAGGCTGAACTCCACCCAGCGTCGCGCCGAATCAAATGCCTCTTCAAGCACACGGGTGTCCCCATAGGCCTGGTATAGCCTCCAGGGGACGAGCACCGCGGCATCGGCCCAGCCGGGGTTGCCGCTGAAACGCATGTCTGAGTCGTAAGGGTGCGGCGCGAAGTCGGGAACCCGCCCGTCCGCCGTCTGTGCGTCGCGCAGATCGCGCAGCCACCGCGCCAGGAATGCCGCCATGTCCCGGTTGAATATGGCCGTCTGGCCGAAGGCGGTGATATCTCCCGCCCAGCCCAGCCGCTCGTCGCGCTGGNNTAGCGGAAGCCGTGATAGGTGAAGTGCGGCTCGAAGACAGACTCCCCGCCGCCGCAGATGAAATGGTCCTCCTGCCGTGCCCCCGCGTGGGGCCTGGCCGCCTCCAGCCGCAGATTGTCGCGGTACAGCATGCCGTCGTCGGTGAGAACTTCCGCATGGCGGATCCTCACATCGGTTCCGGCCAGTCCCTGCACCGCCAGGCGCACCCAGCCCACCATGTTCTG
>PMDT01000354.1 GCA_003154555.1 Spirochaetaceae bacterium | reverse complement strand
AGGTCGATGTCATCCCCGACCAGCCGTTGGATCGTATTCCGCAGGCCCGCCACCGCCTCATTCAGATCCAGCACCTTCGGGCTTGCCGCCTGCTTGCGCGCAAAGGCGAGAAGCTGCCTGGTGATTTCCGCTGAATGCTGCGCCGCCGTCCCGATCGCCAGCAGAGATGTGTGCGGCGGATGTCCGGCCTCCACCTTCCCCAGCAGAATATCCACGTGGCTGGTGATGATCTGGAGCATGTTGTTGAAATCATGCGCAACCCCTCCGGCAAGCAACCCGACGCTTTCCATCTTCTGCGCCTGGCGCAACTGGTCCTCCATCAACAGTTGCGCGCTGATGTCCCGCTTCACCGCCACGTAGCTCACGATCCGGCCGTTTGCGCCGCTCACGGGTGAAATGGTGGCGTGCTCCGTGTACAGCTTCCCGTCCTTGCGCTTGTTGACCAGGGTGCCGTGCCAGCTTTTGCCTGAGGAGATGGTCTCCCACATCTGCGCATAGAACGCATTGTCCTGCACGCTGCTTTTCAGCAGGCGGGGGTTCCGGCCGATTGCCTCACTGCGGCTGTAACCAGTCACCGCCTCAAAGGCGGGGTTGACATAGCTGATCGTCCCCTCGGGGTCGGCGATGATAACGGCCTCCGCCGCCTGCTCGATGGCCGCCATCAACCGCTCCCGCTCGGCCTCCGCGCGTTTGCGCTCGGTGATATCGTGGATGCTCGCGAGAATCCAGGGCTGGTGATCGATTGAGATGATCTCGGCGTAACAGAGCCCCGTGATCAATTCGCCGGATTTTTTCCGAAACTGGTATTCCCGCCCCGTGAGGCGGCTGCCTTCCGAGAGGAGCCGGACAACCTCGGCGCGATCCACCTCGCGGGCCCAGAGCTGCATTTCCAGCATGGTCCTGCCTGTTGCTTCGGAGGATGAGTAGCCGGTGATCGCGACAAATCCATCGTTGACATCGACGATCTGGCCGTCGGATGCCCGCGTGAGCGTGACGGCATACGGCGATGAACGGAATGCCTTCGTGAATTTCTCTTCCTGGGTCCGCACCTCCTCGAGCAGGCGCAGGTTGATCGTTATCGTCAGGGCGAACGTCAGGAGGATCAGGAGGAGCTGGTAGGCCATCAGGAGCAGGGTGTCGTAAAAGCCGGAGCGAAAGAAATCATTGCTCGCCGGCGGATTGACAAGAATCGCCGTGATCCGCACGACACTGACCAGGCAGAAAGCGCCGAAGACAAGGCCGACCCCCGGCGTCTTGCGGCGCAGCCCGAGCCACATGCACTGAACACACATGACCAGCAGCCCAAGGGACACGTTGAGATTCCGCGCCGCCAGGTTGGGTTGGACGAAAACAAAATACAAATGGACGGCGAGAAAAGCCGCCAGCACGACGTCGTTGTGTATCTGCGGTCTTCTTCTTCCGAAAAAGCGCGTCAGGCCGACATAGCCAAGAAACGCCCCCGAAACCACGAGGGTGTTTGAGACCACCATGGATACCCAGGCCGGGATGGCGCCCCGCAGACCGATCAGCGTTGCCGCCGCCGTCTGGAAAGCGAAGTCAAGCACCCAGCAGGACATGCCCGCGAATCGCTTCCTGTTCTGGACCCAGACAAAAGCCAGGACGGCGGTGCATATCGCATCCGTGACAACGTGGCTGAACATGACCGTGCGAACGTCAAGGAAGTTCATGCAACCTCTCCACTCCCCGTGGGGGCCTCACGGTCAACGTTGTTCCGGCAGCTTTTCCGGCGGAACGCGTGGCGCGCTCTTTTCCCATTTGGTCTCGACGACCTTTCCCGTCGCCTTGTCCAGGCGGAAAGAGAGAAAACGCCGGGGACGCGTGATGAAGTATGACACGTGGCAGATCTCGATGTAGGCGCCGGGATAGACATCGCCCCGGACGGACACGAGGGCTGCATCGTTCATATCGAGATCCAGGACCAGCGCGCGGCAGCTTTCGTTCAGCTGGTGGATCGCCGCCTTGATCTTCTCCCGCAAAGGCGCGAGCACTTCCCGCGCTTTCCCGCCGGACTTCATCTTCGATTCGATGTCCCGGAGCTTGAAGGCAAGGGCGATGTTGCGGTCACGGATCCACACGAGCTTTCGCTCGACCCGGAAGTCTATCCCGCTGTGGATTTCCGTGCGCGGCCCTCTCTCCGTGCCGATCTGGACGGCGTCGACGCCATTCTGCGCCTTGATGATGCCGCCGATGATGATGCCGCGATCGCCCATTTCCACCCTGTCCCTGGTGTGGATCGTACAGTTCATGATGCTCGTGCGGATGCGCACGGGCCCACCCGCGTCCAGGACGCAGCCCTCGAGAAACTTCGCTTCAACCGCGCCGCCGACCCGGATTTGCGCCTTTTCCTTGCCGACGATGCCCTGCCCCGTCACGAGGTCCCCACCGCATTCCACGCGCGCCGCCCCGATGCAGCCCCGGCACAGTATCGATTTGCCGGCCTTCACCACAAAGCCATCGCGGATTTCCCCGCGGATGACCACGTCACCGGGAAAATCGATATTCCCGACCTTCAGGTCGATATCTCCAAGAATGTCGAGAACCTCGTCTACCCAGAAACTGTCCGCGTTGAGCTGGAATCTGCCGTCGCACTGAGCGATCACCCTGCCCTTGTCCCACAGAGTGTTTTTTCCAGGACGCGGAAAGGCAATTCGCTGCTTGCTGAACGCAACCGCATTGCCGCGGACCGTTGCCCCCATGACGCCGTCCTGTTTCGGCATGAGCACGGCGAGCTCATCCCCTTTTTTCACCAGAGTGAAGAGTGAAAGCTCCTTGAAATCCACACGCGGTCCGGCGGGCTCCTCTCTGTTTGCCGGGGATGCCAGCCTGTCGGAGACCACGAGGTAAGGCGGAACCTCATCAACCGGCTTTTTTCCGCGCGCGACGACGATGTCGCGGATGTCCGTCCGTTCCTCGTTGCACGTCACCAGGCAGCCCTTGATTCCTGCCCAGTCCACTCCGGCAGTGATCCGGGCACCTTCTATCGCCTGCTGGACGGTTTCCAGGAGCAGCGGCTTTCCGTCTCCCGTCGGCGGGTGGAAGCTTGCATGGACAAGCATTTCGTCCTTCGCGACAGCTATTTCCGCCAGCCCGGCCGTCTCGGGCTCCGCGGCGGTCTCCAGCGGAACGGCGACCTGCTTTTCGACTTCCCGTATAACCAGGTCGGCGAGCGCGCTTTTGGCGCCTGCCTCCGACGCACCCACTCCGAGGTCCCGAATGAGGTCTTCCGATGCGCGGATGAGACTGTCAAGGCTTCTGTCTTCGGTCGCAGCCATTGTCGTGCCCGCTCACGAAAGAAAATCGAGTATCTTCGCGATTTCAAACGGCTTTTTCAGAAGGCTGACCGCGCCCGCGGCGATCGCGCGTTGCGCGAGAGGATCATTCGCATACGCGGTGATGACGAGAATGCGCGCTCCGGGCTTCTTTGCGAGGACCGCTTCCGTGATCTCCGCTCCGCTGCGCGCGGGCTTTCGGATATCGGTGACAATGAGGTCAAAGTTCCGGGCGATCGCGACGTCAGTCCCCTGGATCGGATCAGAAGTCGTCTCCACGGTGTACCCCATGTCCTCGAAAATGATTTTGATGGCATCCAGTATCATGGGTTCGTCGTCGATCACGAGCATCGATTTTGCCATGACGCTTGTCCTCCTCGATTCCGGGAAATACGGAGAATCACTATCTCACGATCTGAAAACGTACGTGGCAATTGGCCCGCAGGTCGATCCATGGTACGATCAGCACCAGTTCTATGGGAACAGCGGGCGTGGCGCCTTTGCGGATTCTCGTGATCGATGACGAGGAGTCGAATCTCACCGTCATGAGCGCGTTCCTCCGTGCGGAAGGCTGCGACGTGTTTGCCGCAAGCTCCGGGCCGCAGGGGGTTGAGATCGCGAGCAGGGAAAGGCCCGATGTCATACTCCTTGACGCCCAGATGCCGGGAATGGACGGGTTTGAAACGGCGCGCATCCTCAGCACGGCGGAAAGGTCGAATGGAATTCCCGTCGTGATGGTCACCGCGCTGTCCGGACTTCAAAACCGCGTGCGCGCGCTGAAGGCCGGCGCCGTGGACCTGCTCTCCAAGCCCTTCGAGCCGGCGGAGCTGCGCGCCAAGATCGTGTCGCTCGCCCGGCTGAAGGCGTACAACGACGAGATGAAGCGCCGGCACGCCGAGCTGCGCCTTTCCCTTGCCGGCAGCGAGGAGCAGCTCCAGGCGACGCTTGACGCCTACGCGCGGTTCGTTCCCCGGGAGTTCCTCCACGGGATGGGCAGGACCAGCATCGTGGACGTGAAGCTTGGAGACAACGTCAGGCTCGAGTATTCCATCCTCTTTTCCGATATC
>PMDT01000387.1 GCA_003154555.1 Spirochaetaceae bacterium | reverse complement strand
AGAGGATGTGTTTTCCGCGGAGGAACGCGTAGCCGAGGAACATCACCGTGACGAATGAGTAGTAGAAGGTCAGGACCTTGCGCTCCCCCACCCTGTCGATCAGCTTCCCGACGCGCGACGATGTGAAGTAGCCGATGGTCTGGATGACGGCGACAAGCGCGAGTATCTCGAGGAGACCCGCCCCGTACACCTTGACCAGGAGAAAGCCCCCGAAAGCGATGGCGATCTGCTTGCGCCACCCCTCGAGAAAGTTCAACACGTAGTAGCGCAGGTAGCGCCGCCGGAACACGAAGCTCGGACCGGGAGCCTTGATCTGCCGCGGGATGAAGAGGCAGGCCCCGGCGGCACACAGCGCAGCTGCGCCGATGACAAGATACAGCATGCGGATCTTCACGCCGAGCAGCGTGAGCCCGAATGCGATCGCAAGCCCCGCCCCCGAGCCCAGCGCGCCGGCTGCTCCGACGCGGCCCAGGCGCGCGCCCGCCTTGCCGGGCTCGGCGAGGGCGAGCGTCATGGAATTGGGGAGGGGCGTCCAGACGTGAAAGCCCATGCTCCACGTCACGCTCAGAAGCATCACGTACCCGTAGGTGGGGGCGATGGAATACGAACCTATGCCGGCCGCGACGACCACGAGGAAAAGGGAAGCGATGACCGGCTCGGCGAGACCCGCGACGAGCGCGAAGATGCCGAGGGCTGCGATGCCGCAGCTTTCCCGCACCGCTTCCAGCATGCCCGCCTGGAGACCGCTGATGCCGATCTCACCGACGAGGAAGTTGTTGTTGAGGCTGGTCTGGAGCGTGATCGCCAGGCCGACGAAGGCGGAGGCGCAGGCGACGAAGAACAGACCCCGCCGGCGATCCTTCTCCAAGAGAGGACCCGCGAGGCGGGGGGCAGGCGACCGGGGCATTTCAGTACCGCAGGACTTTGATCCGGGGAGCGAGGATCTCCATGGAGAGCGGGAAGTCTGCGGGAGTGAGCCACGTGAACTCCCCGTCGAGCTGCATGGGAATGCGGCCGCAGTAGCCGATGTCAATGCGCGAAGCGGTGAAGAAGCGCGCCTGCGGCAGCTCGCCGTGCCGGCCGATGTAAAAGAGCTTCTTGTTGCGGATCTTCTCCAACACCGTCATGCTCCCGACGATGCAGAGATTCTCCGTCCCCGGCAGGACGGGCATGTGCCCGCCGTAGGTTCTTCCTCCGCTGATGCCCATTGCCACCATGGAAGGAACGAAAGACTCAAGCTGCGTGGTGACCCCGTTCGACGTGACTGCAATCTCCATCTGCTGCGGCTTGATCCTCCGCTCGTAGAAAAGGGACCCGATGTCCACCATGAGCTTGTACGCATCCCCGGGGATCACGCGCTTGAAATTGTTCGTAAGACCCGCGATATAGGCATCAAGGCCGATGCTCCCGATATTGAATGAATACCTCGAAGGCGACCCGGCGGCAGTGACGCGCAGTGCGCCTGTCTTGGTCCCCGAGCGGGAGCCGAGGATCAGGTCGTATGCCTGGGAGAAGGTCGGCGCGTCGGCAACGTCGTTTCCCGTGCCCAGCGGAAGCCGCAGGAGCTTCATCTGGTCCAGGATCGGCGTCTCCGCGCCGACGAGGGCGGTGCAGATCTCGTTGCTCGTCCCGTCCCCGCCGCACGCGATCAGGAGGCGTTCGATGCCCGACGAGGCGCGCGCCTCGTCGTCCAGGATCTTTTCGGTGATCAGCCGCGCGTGGCCCGGGTGCTCTGTGAAATGCACCGTGTTGACCTCCACCTTCCGGCGTGGGGCCCGGCGACGGAGCTCCGCCAGCTTCAGCTCGAGCTCGGCGATCAGCTTCGAGACCGTGGAGAGGCGCTTGAAGAACCCGGCGTGGGGGTTGACGATGACGTCCACGATCAGCGGAAGCTGCTCCGGCTGGTGCGAAAACTTGGTGAGCTCGGAGACCCCGTTGGCGTACTCGGCGATCAAATCCATCAACTTTCCTCCGCCACGGCATACCGCGGCCGACCAAATGCCACGGCGTACCGTGGCCGATTACATGACCACGCTCGGCCCGCCGCACATCCCTGTGCTCGGCCGAGCTCGCCATCCCTGGCTACGGCGTACCGTGGCCGATCTGCTGTTCTACTCATCGGCGCGTAGAAGCGCGAGCATCCGCCGCGCAGCGCGGCCCCTGTGGGACAGCGTGTCCTTCTCTGCATCTGACAGCTCTGCCATCGTTCGTTTCAACGCGGGGAAAAAGAAGAGAGGGTCGTAGCCGAAGCCATTCCTGCCGCGGGGGGCATCCGCAATCACCCCCTCCGCGGTCTCCTGTGCCACGATGAACCTGCTCTCCGCGAGCACCAGCACCAGGCAGCACACGAAACAGGCGGCCCTTTCCTTCATTCCCGTCATGCGGCCCAGCAGGAACTCATTGCGCGCGGGCGTCTCCAGCGGCTTCGCACCGGGAGGCACGCCATAGCGGTTGGAATAGACGCCCGGCTCCCCGCCCAGGGCGGAAACGCAGAGCCCTGAATCATCCGCGATGACGGGCATGTGCGCCGATTGAAAAAGCGCCATGGCCTTGCCGTGGGCGTTTGCGAGGAATGTCGCTCCGTTTTCCTCGAAATCGAACGAGATACCCAGGTCATGGGGCATGCGGACGGTCACCCCGGGNNGAAACGCCCACCTTTGCCATTCGGGAAGCGGAGGAGGCCATTCTGCGCCGCGTTCGGCGCAGGGCAATTTGAAGCGTTTCGATCCTGTCAGGCACTGTCTCGACCTGCAGCTCAGCTTCGATGAGCCGCGACTGTGAAAAGGCCTTGTTTCGCCTGCAGCGTAACGTTTCCAGCCGCGCGAGCCGGGACCGCCGCATCTCCCGCAGCGCGCTCGCCAGGGAGAGAAGTGCATCGGCCGTGACCCCCGCGATGGCGGCGAGCGGCCGGGCGCTTTCCTCGTCGAGCGCCCGCGCGCACTTCAGGACAAGAAACAGGAAGTTGCGCCTGTCCGCATTGCTTTTAACGACAGCGCCGAGACGGGCGAATGTCCGCAGGGCGCAGGCATCGCTTTCGTCCTCTTCCGTCGCGTGGTCCGCCGTGACGAGGTTTCCCGGGTCGATGCGGAGCGAAACCTGCCAGGAGCGTTCGGACCGCCTTCGTTCTCGAGCGAAGTTGCGAAGCTGCCAGCCCAGGACGGCCCAGAGATAGGATTCGAAGGGCTTTCCCTGGTCGCGGAATCGATCCAGGAGCCGGACGATGCGTGGGTGGATGAAGACATAGAAATCCCCGCAGGCATCCTCGTCCCAGCCCATCGTGCGCCGGGGGAACTGGTAGACACGCGGGGCGATCTCGTCCAGCAGGGAGCGCAGACCCTCGCGCGATTTCTGGTACTCCAGAACTTTTTTCGTGAGACTTTCCATATTTTCCTCCTCGATGCGATCGGGGAGGGAAAGTGCAAGCCTCGTGCCAGAAAGGGGGCTGAAAAGAGGTCGGGAGTGACGAAATCCTTACATTCGCTTACAAAGCTTCGACAAGCGGGAGGAGCACCGTCTTGACTGTCGTCTTCACGTGGTCGAGGGTGCCCGCAATATCGAAACCCGCCGCCTGCCGGTGCCCTCCGCCGCCGAACGACGCGGCGATCGCGCCCACGTCCACAGCTGTCGTGGAGCGCAGGCCAACGGAAAAGCGCAGATCGCCTTCTTCCTTGATGAGGACGACCACGACATTTCCCTTGATCGTCTGCAGGAGACGATACACCTCATCCTCCCCGCGCTGGTGTGCGGAGAGCCGGTCCCTGTCTGCCTGCGTCTGCCACGTGATGAGGAGCCGATCGTCACGATGGCTCTCCGTGCGGGAGAGCATTTCCGCAAGGAGCTTGCGCGCGGAAAGCTCGCGACAGCCGTAGACCATCATGTAGATTTCCGACGTGGAGGTGCCATGCTCGACAAGGCGCGCAATCGCGTGAAAAACCGGCGCACTGTTTCGACCCAGGTGCCGGAAGAAACCCGTATCCGTGCACACGCCGAAGAGCATGAGGCGCGCCGTGTCGGCATCGAAAGCGACACCGGCGTCGTCGAAGAGCTGCTGGATAAGCACGGTCGTGGAGGGAGCGGTCGCGTCCACGAAACGGGCATCGCCAAAGGGCTCCCCGGCGGAGTGATGGTCGATGACGAGACAAGGCAGCCCTGCCAGCCGGCTGCCGAGCGCGCCGGTCCGGTCCGGCGTGGAGCAGTCCACGATGACCGCGGCGGTGCCCTGTCGCCGCGCATCGGGAATCGTCGCGGCAAAGGAGCCGACGAAATCCGCGATCTCGGGCCGATCGAAAGGCCCCGCCGAATGGAGGGTCACCTCGGCACCCAGCGCGCGCAGGAGCGCTGCTGCTGCAAGTTGTGAGGCAATGCAGTCTCCGTCCGGCTCCTTGTGCCCCACGACGACGAAGGAGTGATGCGCCCGCATGAAGGCCAGGGCGTGGGCCGAATCGATCACAAGGCGCGCCTGACGGTCAGGAGCTCGGTCTGGCGTTGTCCGCCCGTCACCATGGCGCGGCCGTCGTGAATGAGGCAGTCGATTTCCGTACGCATGCCGAAGTCCTCCCGATACAACCCGGGCTCGATGGAAAAGAGCGCCCCGTCAGTGAGCGCCCGATTGTCGGGGAACTCCACGGAGTCGAGATTGACGCCGAAACCGTGCACGCGCGTCCCGATACTGTGCCCCGTGCGATGCTTGATGAGCTCCTCGAATCCCGCCTTCACAAGAGCCGCGCGCGCGGCACCGTCGACATCGGCTCCGCTCACCGGCACGCCTTCCGTCAGGCGGCGCTGGAGCAGGGAGAGGGCAGCCTCACGCGCCTGCACGACTGCATCGAAGAGCCGTTTCTGCTCGGCGGTGGGCGCTGGAGCGCAGACGCCCAGCCAGGAGATGTCCGCGTACACCGCGCCCGGCGTCTTCATTTTTGCCCAGAGGTCGAACTGCACCACCTCGCCTTGCTCCAACGCCGCTCCCCCTGCTGCGACGCTGAAATGCGGATCGGCGGTATGCCGTCCCGCACCGACGATCGGTGGCGCATCGCTCTCCATGCCCGCCGCATCCAGGGAAGCGAGGATCCAGTCGCGCGCCTGCCCTTCGGTCACGGTGCGTCCCTCCGCGAAGGCCGCCCCGATCCGCGACCATGCATCAGCAACCGCGCCGTACAGTACCTGTGCCGCAGCTTCGTGGGTGCGGCGGCCTTCCGCGCTCAAGCCGCCAAGGCAGCGCGCCACGAGCGTTTCCGAAGGAACAAGGGCCGCACCGAATGAACGGAAAAGCAGGGCAGCGCCGTGATCGAGGAATGAGCCGACGGGGATGCCCGGGCTGTAGTTTGCCGCAAACGCCGCCGCGCGGGGCATGGCCCGACCGAGCGCCTCCAGGAACTCCTGCCTCGTATAGTAGAGGATCTTTTCACCGGGAATGTGATCGAGGATGGAGGCTTCGATGCGGTGGACGATCCTTACCGCCGGATGGCCGGGGCAGAGCAGGCAGACCCACGGCCGCGAGTTGCTGCGTGACCGCGGCACCTCCAGAAGCGCGTCCGCGATCTCGTCGCGGTGCCAGATGTTATAGAAAAGCCACCCGGAGAGGTTTTCACCCCGGATGGCATTCAACATTCCTTCGATATCCAGCATGAGTCGCGCGGCTTTAGAAATCCTTCGGTATGTCCTGGATGTTGAACTGGCTCGAGAGATCCGTGGCCGACTCCAGGACGCCCCAGGAGAGGGAGTCGTAGTTGTTCAGGGCATAGATGTTGATGTGGTCGAATTTCCCGTCAACCCAGAAAATCGTGAAGTAGGGGTAATGAGTCTCGTTCCCATAGAAGATGTCGGCCTTGGAATCGGGGCCCTTGTTGAACCAGGTAATGGGGACGTAGATCTCGTTCACGGTACCCTTGCTGCTCCAGAACTGCAGCTTGTAGCCGAGCTGGTGGCTCCAGATCTTGATGATGGGCATCTCTTTGTAGTACGCATCCTTCGGAGGGGCCTGCGTCTGCGTTTGCGCAATTGCCGGAAGGCCGACCAGCACCATCAGTGCTGCGGCCAGAACAAAGCCCGCCTTCTTCATCGGGGCCCTCCTCGGTTCGATCCTTGCCACATCCAATATAATAGCGGTTTCCGCCCTCATTTCAAGGTGATTCGTGCTGAGCCGCTCACAGGGTCGCAAGCATCAGCGCCTTGATCGTGTGCTTGCGATTCTCCGCTTCATCCCACACACGGGACGCCGGCCCCTCAATGACCGCCTCGGTCACCTCCTTGCCCTTCACGGCGGGAAGGCAATGCAGGAAGATGGCGTCCTTGTTTCCCGTTGCCGCCATCAGCGCATCATTCACCTGGTATGGCGTGAGAAGGGCGATGCGTTCCCCGCTCTTCTCCTCTTCACCCATGGAGACCCAGACGTCCGTGTAGACGGCATCGGCTCCTTTGACGGCCTCCCGCGGATCGGTCATCGCGGACACGATGCACCCGGTCCGCGCGGCCATCGTGCGCGACCATTCCAGCACGTCGGCGGCAGGCTGCAGCGATGCCGGCGCGGCAATTGTCACGTTCACGCCCATCTGGGCGCAGCCGACGAGCAGCGTATGTGCCACGTTGTTGCGGCCGTCCCCGACAAAGACGAGCTTGCGACCCGCAAGCGTGCCAAAGGCTTCTTCCAGCGTCATGAGGTCCGCGAGCACCTGCGTAGGGTGCCACTCATCGGTAAGGCCGTTGTAAACCGGCACACCCGAATACTTTGCAAGAGTGTCCACGGTGGACTGCTTGAAACCGCGGAACTCGATCGCATCGAACATCCGTCCGAGTACGCGCGCGGTGTCTTCCAACGCCTCCTTCACACCGAGATGGATGTCCAGCGTCGAGAGGAACACGGGGTGGCCTCCCTCTTCACCGAATGCCGTCTCGAATGCGCAGCGTGTGCGCGTGGAGCGCTTTTCGAAGAGCAGCGCGAGCGTCCTTCCCTGGAAGCGCTGCCTGGCGCGGCCGCCCCTGCCCTCTTTTTTCACGCGATGGGAGAGGGTCAGCACCGCCCGCACTTCCTCGGGGGTCCAGTCCTTCAGCGTCAGGAATGACCTGCCTTTCATGTTCACTGCCATTGCAACCTCGCTTTCAGGATATCGGTGAGATTCGGGCTGCCGAGCTCCTGCAGCTCGTAGCGCACCCGGAGCATGGGCTTGTCGATCGTGATGATGCGCGTGAGATCCACCGGCGTGGCCACAATCACGAGGTCGCAGGGCACCCGGCGGATCGTGTCCTCAAGGTCGCGCACCTGCTCGTCGCCGTAGCCGAGCGCGGGCAGGAGCGGGCCGATATTCGGGTAGCGCTCGAAGGTCTTCTTGATCTTGCCGGTGACGAAAGGCCGGGGATTCACGATCTCCGCGGCGCCGAATTTCCGGGCAGCCACCATGCCCGACCCGTACGTCATCTCCCCGTGCGTCAGGGTGGGGCCATCCTCAACCACGAGGACGCGCTTCCCCCTGATGGTTTCCGCGTTCTCCACGAATATGGGCGATGCGGCATCGACCACCTGCGCGCGGGGGTTCACCGCGCGGATGCTGGCGCGCACCTTCTCGATGCCTTCCGGCGTGGCCGTGTCGATCTTGTTGATGACGATGACCCCTGCCATGGCGAGATTCACCCGTCCGGGGAAGTACGTCAGCTCGTGTCCCGGCCTGTGGGGGTCCACGACCGTGATGTGCACGTCGGGCACGTAGAATGGAAGGTCGTTGTTCCCGCCGTCCCACAGCACNNAAGCCCTGGTCGATGTGCGGCTCGTATTCCTCCATCTCCTCGATGGTACACTTGTGCCGCTTCATGTCGTCCAGCGTGGCGAATCGCTGCACCTTCTGGGCGGAAAGGTCCCCGTACGGCATGGGATGCCGGATCACGACCGGCGTGCGGCCCAGGTCCTTGAGGATGCGCGCGACCCGTCGGGTGGTCTGGCTCTTGCCGCTGCCCGTGCGCACGGCACAGACGGCGACCACGGGGATGCTCGCCTTGATCATTGTCGGGCGCGCCCCGAGGAGGCGGAAATCGGCGCCCAGCGCGATGACGCGCGACGCCTGCTCCATCACGTGCTGGTGCGAAACGTCGGAATAGGAGAAGACGGCTTCGTCGATCTTCTGCTGGGAGAAGAGCTCTTCCAGGCCGGACTCCGCGATGATGGGGATCCCCTCCGGATAGAGCTTTCCCGCCAGGTCCGGCGGGTAGCGGCGCCCGGCGATGTCGGGAATCTGCGTCGCCGTGAATGCCGCCACGCGCACGCTCGCATCGTCGCGAAAGACGCAATTGAAGTTGTGGAAATCCCGCCCCGCGGCGCCCATGATGACGACGCTCCGTTCCTGCATGATGGACCCTCTCTGTTGCAGCGCCGAGAGCCGACTCAGCCGCTCAGGCGCGCTCCGGGCAGCTCCGCGGTCGCGCTTTCCGCACCTTCGCGGCAGGTATCGAAGACAAGAACGCCGCCGTGTCCGCCACGGGGCGGGACGACGGGTCATGGTGGGCGCGGATCATGCGGCTAATCTATCGGGCTTGACGCAGGTTGGCAAGTCGGGGCCGAACGACACGCGGCGTGATCCGCGTGAAGTGCCGTAATGGGCCGCGCAGT
>PMDT01000325.1 GCA_003154555.1 Spirochaetaceae bacterium | reverse complement strand
CTGATCCAGAACCCTGACCTCATATTCCCGGGCTGGCAGCTCGTCATCCCGCCGGACTAGGCCGGCCACGGTATTCCGTGGTATTTGGCGGATTCCTCAGCGTCCGGCGGGTCCGGCGTACTGGCGGATCTTCTGGAGGAGCAGCCCTTTTCGTTGTTGGAGCCCCTTTTCCGTCGCGGATTCCACCACCAGACGGAGAAGGGGCTCGGTGTTTGATACCCTCAGGTTGAACCACCAGTCCGNNAGAAGAAGTTCTCCCGGAAATAGTAATGCCCGGCGAGCTCTCCCCCCGCGATGCCCCCCGTCTCCCGCAGCAGTTTCTTCGCGTATGAATGCCCCACCTTGCAGATCGTCGGCACCGCACCGAGTGCCTTCAGGGACTCCACGACGCTGCGCGACGAGCGGACGTCGTAGGTCACCACCCGGCTTGGTGCGGCCGCCTCGCCCATGGGAGGGCCGGGATCGAGGAGCCTTTCGGGGTGGAGCGTGAAGTAGTAACGGCCGAGAAGAGCGATAATCAGGTCAGGGGAGATGAACTTTCCGGTCTCATCGACGAACATCACGCGGTCGGCATCGCCGTCGAAGCAGATTCCGCAGTCCGCCTTGTCCCTGCGGACGCGCTCTTTCAAGGCCGCCAGGTTCTCCTCCACCAGCGGGTTGGGCGCGTGATTCGGGAAGGTGCCGTCCGGCTCGTCGAACAGGAGGGAGTAGCGCAGCCCCGTGCCCGCGAGCACGTCCCGGAGGAAGATGCCCACCATGGCATTCGAGCAGTCAATGACGGCCGTAAGACGGGAAAGGTCCGAGCGGAAGCGCGCGAGGTGCGCTATGTAGTCCGCGCGGATGTCGATGCTGCGCATGACCCCCGCTACCGCGGCGGAGGGCAGCGGGCGTATGGCGACGGCGCGCTCCAGCTCCGCGAGACCCGAGTCGATGCCGACGGGCACAGCCCAGCGCCGCGACACCTTCAGGCCGTTGTATTCCGGCGGGTTGTGCGAGGCGGTGATCATCACGCTGCCGTCGAACCCGTAGTGGGCGGTGCTGAANNCAGCGTCCGATGGCGTGGGCCGTGTCACCCGTCCACTCGCTGCCGAAAATGCCCCGTATGTCGTATGACTTGAAGATTCCCATGCATTGTATAGTAGCAGGGGTGACGTGCCGCCGCAATTCCGTGGCGCTGGATGGCCGCCAAATGCCACGGACCTGCACCGGGTACCGTGCAAGATTCGGTGGCCGCCAAATGCCACCGAATACGGTGGCCGCCAAATGCCACCGAATACGGTGGCCGCCAAATGCCACCGAATACGGTGGCCGCGAATGCCACGGACTACCGTGGCCGCCAAATGCCACCGAATACGGTGGCCGCACAAATGCCACGGACTACCGTGGCCGCGCTGTACAGCGCGCCGGATTTGCACTACCCTGAATCCATGGGACATCTGGCATTCATTATCAAGCCGAATATTCCCGAAAGACTGAAACCGCTCGAAAAGCTCGCGCATAATCTCTGGATAAGCTGGAACTTCGAGGCCATCATGCTTTTCATGCGCCTTGACTACGACGCGTGGCTGGAGGCGCGCCAGAGCCCCGTCCGCATGCTGGGCATCGTCGCCCAGGACAAGCTGGAAGCCGCCGCGCGCGACGATTCTTTTCTCGCGGCGCTCGACGCGGTCTGGTCGAAGTTCACCCGTTACCTCGGCGCGGAGCGCTGGTACAAGGGGGCGCAGAACACCGCCATCGCCTACTTCTCGATGGAGTACGGGCTGGACGTGGCACTGCCGGTCTACTCCGGCGGCCTGGGGATGCTTTCGGGCGATCACCTGAAGACCTCCTCCGACCTCGGGCTGCCCCTGGTGGGGGTCGGTCTCCTGTATCGCCAGGGCTATTTCCAGCAGTACCTCAATATTGACGGGTTCCAGCAGGAGTCCTACCCGGAAAACGACTGGTACAACATGCCGGTCACACTTTGCCGCGACGAAAAGGGCACGCCGCTCGCCGTCCAGGTGGAAATGGGTCCGGCGGTGGCCACGGCCTGGATCTGGAAGGTCGCGGTGGGCAAAAATACCCTCTACCTCCTGGATACGAACATCGACGCCAATCCCGAGCCCCTGCGGCTCATCACCGCGTCCCTGTATGGCGGCGACAAGGAGACGAGGATACAGCAGGAGATGCTTCTCGGCGTCGGCGGTGTGCGCGCGTTGCGCGCGCTGGGAATCTCTGTCTCCTGTATGCACATGAACGAAGGCCATTCCGCCTTCCTCTGCCTGGAGCGGATGCGCTGCCTCATGCAGGAGAGCAAGCTATCCTTTGCCGAAGCGGCGCAGTTCGTCTGGTCGACGAATGTGTTCACCACGCACACGCCCGTTCCCGCCGGCAACGAGCGCTTTTCCCCTGCGCTGATGGAAAAGTACCTGGGTGCAACGGTGCACGACCTGGGGCTTTCGTGGAGGGACTTCCTCGCTCTCGGTCGTGAAGACCCGAACAATGACGGTGAAGAGTTCTGCATGACCGTGCTCGCCCTGCGCCTGTCGGCGTTCAATAACGGGGTGAGCCGTCTCCACGGCGAAGTCTCCCGGACCATGTGGCGGAATCTCTGGCCGTCGCTCCCGCTGGAGGAGGTGCCCATCGGGCACATCACGAACGGCGTCCATCCCCGCACCTGGATCAGCCACGACATGATCGACCTGCTGGACCGGTTTTTCGGGCCGGAGTTCCATGACACGCCGACAAACCTCGAGATCTGGAACCGCATCGACCGGATCTCGGACGAGGAGCTGTGGCGCACGCACGAGCGCCGGCGGGAGCGGCTCGTCGCTTTTGCGCGGCAGCGCCTCCTGCAGCAGCTCGAGCGCCGCGGTGTCACCAATTCCGAGCTCTCGCGCGGGTCCGACGCGCTGTCGCCGTACACGCTCACCGTCTGCTTCGCGCGGCGCTTCGCGACATACAAGCGTGCCGACCTGCTGCTTTCCGACCCCGAACGGCTCATCCGCCTGCTCACGAATACGGAGCGGCCCGTGCAGATGATCTTTGCGGGGAAAGCCCATCCCCACGACCTGCCCGGCAAGGAGATCATCAAGCGGATCGTCCATTTCTCGAGCGATCCACGCGTGGCGAGCCGCATCGTTTTTCTGGAAGACTACGACATGAACATGTCGCGCTATCTCGTCTCGGGGAGCGACCTCTGGATGAACACGCCGCGGCGTCCCCTGGAGGCCAGCGGCACGAGCGGCATGAANNGCCATCAACGGCACTCTCAATCTTTCCATCCTTGACGGCTGGTGGGACGAGGCGTATACGGCCGGCATCGGCTGGGCGATCGGCCGGGGCGAGGAATACGAGGATCACGCGCTGCAGGACGAGGTGGAAGGTAAGGCGCTCTACGACCTGCTGGAGCGTGAGATCATCCCTCTCTTTTATACACGGGGCATGGATGGGCTCCCACGCGAGTGGATCCGCAGGATGAAGGAATCCATGCGCGACGTGGGGAAGAAGTTCAGCAGCCACCGCATGCTGCTGCAATATGCCGACACGTTCTATGCGCCGGCCGTGCGCAACGCGCGAACATTCTCGGCAAAGGGATACGCGCAGAGCAAGGAGGTGTCCGCATACCTGGCACGCCTGCGCGCGCACTGGGCGGAGCTTCGCATCGAAGAGCTCAGTTCGGATGCGGCGCCGATCCTGACTATCGGCAACACCATTTCCGTGAAGGCGCGCATTTTTCTTGCAGGGCTTTCAGCGGAGGATCTCGGAGTCGAGCTTTACTACGGGGCGCTGTCCTCCAAAGGCGAGATCGAGGATCCGCGGCGGATGGAGATGGCGCCCTGCGGCGGGGAAGGCAACACGGCGCTGTACTGCGCGCAGGTGGCGTGCGACAGGACAGGCCGGCAAGGCTTTACGATCCGAATCCTGCCGCGGCACGACACGCTCGTGCATCCCTTCCTCCCCGGCCTCGTGAAGTGGGGTTGAGGGCGCTGGGCCCTAAAAACCCAGCACGTGATGTGAAAGCACGAACCCTTCGCCTGCCACGAACAGCACGATCAGGAGAAGGGACGGCAGGAAGTTCGCGAGCTTGAGCTTTGCAAGACCCAGGAGATTGATTCCGATCATGATGACCAGTGCGCCGCCCACGCCGGTCAATTCCTTCAGCAGAAGGTCGGTCACGAGTGGCGACAGCCAGACAGAAAGAAGCGTGAGCAGCCCCTGGTAGACAAGGACCGAAAGCGCCGCAAAGGCCACGCCGATGCCCATGGCGGCCGTGAAGACGATCGCCATGAACCCGTCCATCACCGACTTCGTGAAAATGAGGCTGTAATCCCCCTGGGTCCCGGCCTTGAAGGACCCGACGATCGACATCGCCCCGACGCAGAACAGCATCGAGGCGGTGAGAAAACCGTACGCGAACTGGCTCCCGGTATCCTTGCGCGCAAATGTCCTTTTCAGCACTTCTCCCAGGGCAAGCACCCCGTCTTCGATCCTCCACCACGTTCCGAGCATACCACCGAGGATGAGCGCCAGCGCGAGGTACACGATCTTCGAGCTGCTGAGCGCCATCTGGATGCCGATGACGAGCGAGGTCATCCCGGCGCCGATGGAGACCACGGTCTTGAACGACTCCTTGATCCGGGTGCGGAAGAGCAGGCCGATAAGGGACCCGGCGAGGACCGCGACTGCATTCACGACGACCGCTATCATGGGAGGCCAATCTATCCGTTTTCCGCGTGTCGTGGGAAGCCGCAGCGAATGCCACGGGATACCCTGGCCGCAAATGCCATGAAACTGCATGGGGTACCGTGCAAGGTACCGTGGCCGGTCTTGTCTCCCGCGGGTAAAACTCCTAATCTCTCCGCAGTCATGAGAGCGCCGATCCTTATTGTTGCTTTCTTCCTGCTGGTGGCAGTTGCTCCGGCACTCTCCGCGGAGGAGAGCGACCCGATGAAGATCATCGGGATGGACCTGAAGACCGCCACGGATTCTCTCGGGCTTCCGCAGAGCATGTTTTCGTTTCGGGGGAGCGCGGCGGACCGCGACGACGTCGTGTTCTACTACAACAACCATGTCTACCTTTTCTGGTTCCACGATCGCGTGTGGCAGGTCAGATACGACCTGCGCTTCACGGGGTCGGTGTTCGGCCTGATCCTTGGCACGCCCCGGGACCAGGTCCAGACGGGCTTCACGCACCCCCTGCTTCCCCTCGATGACTCGCTGTACTTCGACGTCGATACCGCGGGGTACCCCGTCCGAGTCCGCCTGGTCTTTACGGGCGGCTATCTTTCGGATGTCTATGTCTTCAGGAGCGACTTCTGAGCGCGCGTGCGTCCATCTGCCTCTGCCTCGCCGCCGAGACTCTCGAGGCGGACCTGGCGCACATCAGCCGCTACCGTGGCCGATTCGATCTTCTCGAGTTGCGCGTGGACAGGCTTTCGTCTTCCGAGCGCGTTCATGCCGGTCGCCTGCCGCCTCTCGTCGACGTGCCGGTCATCCTCACGGTGCGCCGCCCTGATGATGGGGGGATGTTCGAAGGAGACGAAAGAGAGCGGCTGGCGCTTCTGCGGCGTTGCGCGGGCGACGGCTTTGCGTACGTCGATCTGGAGGAGGGACTGGAGGCTCCTGCCCTGGAAGCATCTCTGAAAGAGGCGGGAACGAGGACGATCCGGTCTCTTCATGACCTTACCGGGGTGCCGTCAGATTTCGGGCTGCGCCTGGATCGAATTTCGCAACGACCCGACGAGATACCGAAGGCAGCGGTGACCCCGCGATCCTCCGCGGACCTCGCGCGCGTGCTGCGGGTCATTATGGACCGGCGCGGGAAATCACCTGACGCCGGCGGCTCGCAGATGCTTGTCCTTGGGATGGGAGCGATCGGCTTCCCGACGCGTGTGCTCGCATCGAAGCTCGGCGCGGCCTGGTGCTATGCGTCACCGGCCAGCGACATGGCGGCCCCCGGGCATGTCGATCCTGCAACGCTCGAGGATCTCTACCGATTCCGCTCGATTGGTCCTGACACCGCGGTCTTCGGCGTGATGGGGGATCCGGTGATGCATTCACGGTCTCCCTTCATCCACAACCGGGGTTTCGATGCCTGCGGCCTGGACGCCGTCTTCCTGCCGTTTCATGTCCCGGACCTCGAAGGCTTCTGGCAGGTTGCCGATCTCCTGGGGGTACGCGGGCTGTCGGTGACAGTTCCCCACAAGGGCGCGGTGCTCCGCAGGTTGTCCGGCTCCGACGCGCTTGTTCGCGCAACTGGCGCCTGCAACACCATGACCCGGGCTGAAGCCCCGGGCGGTTGGCAGGGAACAAATACGGATGTAGCGGGGTTCGCAGGGCCGCTGCGGGATGCCTTTGGAGGCACGGTACCCCGGGGTCTTGCGGCCACAGTGATCGGAGCCGGCGGCGCTGCGCGCTCGGTCGTTCACGCCTTGTCAGGGTTTGGGGGACGCATCCTCGTGCTCAACCGTACGCCCGATCATGCGCGCGCGGTGGCGGAGCCGGCGGGAGCATCTTTCGGGGGGCTGGACGAAGCTGGATTCAAGGCTGCCCGCAAGTTTGCCGACCTCGTCGTGCAGACGACAAAAGTCGGCATGGATCCGGCGGCGGATCGAGACCCGGCCCCGGATTTGTCTTTCAGCGGGATGGAGATCGTCTACGAGCTGATCTATGCTCCCCGAGTCACTCCGTTCCTTGGCCGCGCATTGAAGGCCGGCTGCAAGGTCATTTACGGAAAGCAGATGCTCATCAGTCAGGCCATGGAGCAATTCAGGCTCTTTTCAGGAAGGCCCTATCCCTTCGAGTCCTTGACAGGGCTGGAAGAAGGAATAGATTGAGAATACATTCACGATATATCTTGACTCTTCTTTCATTCTACGTATAGTTATGCATCCGCTTGACAGGAGGGAGCGCTCAATGCCGCACAAGAAGTTGTTCATTCCCGGCCCCACCGAGGTCCACCCCGACATACTCAAAGCCATGGCGACGCCCATGATCGGCCACAGGAGCGGCGAGTACTCGGAGCTGCAGAAACGCGTGACCGGGAAAGTGCAGAAGCTCGCCGGCACGGCGAACCCCATCCTGTTCTCCGCCTCCTCGGGGAGCGGCCTCATGGAAGGCGCCATCCGTTGCTGTACCGCGCGGCGGGCGATCGTCTTCTCCGTGGGCACGTTTGGCAATCGCTGGTTCGAGATCGCCCAAGGCAACGGAGTTCCTGCGGACAAGCACGAGGTCGAATGGGGCCAGGGCCTCACACCCGACATCGTCGAGCAGTACCTGTCCACGGGGAAGTACGACTGCGCCACGCTCACGCACAGTGAGACATCCACCGGCGTGATGAATCATCTCGACGAGATGGCGCCCGTTTTCCGCCGCTACCCTGACGTCGTCTGGTGCATCGACGCTGTCTCCTCGTTTGGCGGCGTGAAGATCGATGTCGACGCCCTGGGCATCGACGTGATGGTGACCTCCAGCCAGAAGTGCC
>PMDT01000212.1:3199-3340 GCA_003154555.1 Spirochaetaceae bacterium | reverse complement strand
TGCCGTTCTCCATCAAGATCCTGCTCGAATCGGTGCTGCGCCAGGTCAACGGTCTCGACGTCAGGGAAGAGGACGTCCAGGCATTGTGCGCGTGGAACGCACCGGATGCCGGAACGCGCGAGTTCCCGTTCAAGCCCGCGC
>PMDT01000212.1:0-3173 GCA_003154555.1 Spirochaetaceae bacterium | reverse complement strand
GTCATCGACCATTCCGTCCAGGTGGACCTTTATGCCTCAACGCGCGCGCTGGCGGGAAACGCCACGCTCGAGTTCCAGCGCAACCGGGAACGCTACGAGTTTCTCCGCTGGGGATCGCGCGCCTTTGCCGACTTCCGCGTCGTGCCTCCGGCAACGGGCATCGTCCACCAGGTAAACCTCGAATACCTCGCGAAAGTCGTGCAGGTGCGCATGGAGCCGGGGCAGAAGCTCGCGACTGCTTTTCCTGATACCGTGGTCGGCACGGACTCGCACACCCCGATGATCAACGGCATCGGCGTCCTGGGCTGGGGCGTCGGCGGAATCGAGGCAGAGGCGGCGCTCCTGGGGCAGCCGCTCTACATGCTCATCCCGGAGGTCGTGGGCGTGAAGCTGAGCGGCGGTCTCCGCGAAGGGGTCACCGCGACGGACCTCGTTCTGACGGTCACGCAGATGCTGCGGGCGCACGGCGTCGTCGACAAGATCGTCGAGTTCTTCGGTCCGGGGCTCGCGTCGCTCAGCGTCGCGGATCGTGCCACCATCGGCAACATGTCCCCCGAGTATGGCGCTACGGCGGGCTTCTTCCCTGTGGACGAGAAGACGCTCGACTACCTGCGCTTTACCGGGCGCAGCCTCGACCTGGTGGATCTCGTGGAGAGGTATTGCAAGGAGCAGGGTCTGTTCCGCGGCGCGGACGCGGAGGAGCCGTCCTACACCACGACACTCGCGCTGGACCTCGCCACCGTGGAGACGTCGCTCGCCGGTCCGAAGCGTCCCCAGGACCGCGTCCCGCTTTCCCGCGCGAAAGCGTCGTGGCGCCAGGCAGGGGCGACTGCCAACGGCACGCCGCGGGAGATCGAGGTGGAAGTGGGCGGTACGCGGGAAACCCTGCGCGATGGCGCGGTGGTGATCGCCGCCATCACAAGCTGCACGAACACGTCCAACCCGGCCGTGATGCTCGCCGCGGGGCTCCTGGCACGCAANNGCACGACGTGCATTGGCAACTCGGGACCGCTTGCATCGGTGATCAGCGCCGCGATAAAGGACGCGGATCTCACGGCGGTTTCGGTTCTGTCAGGAAATCGGAATTTCGAAGGCAGAATACACCCCGAGGTGAAAGCGAACTACCTCGCCTCCCCGCCCCTTGTCGTGGCCTATGCGCTGGCGGGCAGCATGGACATCGATCTTGCAACGGAGCCCATCGGCCGTGACCACACAGACACGCCGGTCTACCTGCGCGATGTCTGGCCCACGCTCGCGGAGGTGGACGAGGCGCTGAAAGACAACCTGACGCCGGAGATGTTCCGCACGGTCTATGCGAATGTCTTCGACGGGGACGAGGCGTGGAAGCACGTGACGGTGCCTGAGGCGCGGCGCTATACGTGGAGCACGCAGTCCACCTACATCAGGAAGCCGTCCTTCTTCGAGGGGATGACGGCAACACCGGCGGCCGTCCCGAAAATCGAAGGGGCACGCGTGCTGGCCGTGCTGGGAGACTCGGTGACAACAGACCACATCTCCCCTGCCGGGTCCATTCCCGAGAAAAGCCCTGCGGGACGCTGGTTGATGCAGAATGGCGTGGCGCCGGGTGACTTCAACACGTACGGCTCACGAAGAGGGAACCACGAAGTGCTCATCCGCGGCACATTCGCAAACATCCGCATCCGCAACCGGATGGTCCCGGGCGTGGAGGGCGGGTACACCCGGCATCTTCCCTCGGGCGACCAGCTTGCCATCTTCGACGCCGCGGAGCGCTACGCCGCGGACAAGGTGCCGCTGATCGTGATCGCGGGAAAGGAATATGGCTCGGGCAGCTCCCGCGACTGGGCGGCAAAGGGCCCGCTGCTCCTGGGCGTGCGCGCGGTCATCGCGGAAAGCTATGAGCGCATCCATCGATCGAACCTCGTCGGCATGGGCATCCTGCCCCTGCAGTTCGGCAAGGGGGAAAGCGCGCAGAGCCTCGGGCTCACGGGTGAGGAAGTATTCGAGATCGAGCCCGCGGAGAAGCCGGGCCAGGCGCTCACCGTCATCGCGCGGGGCGCCGACGGGGAGAAGCGATTCACGGTCACGGCGCGCATCAATTCGGAGGTTGAGCTTTCCTACTACCGTAATGGCGGGATCCTGCCCACGGTGCTCCGCGGCTTCGTTACGATGGCGCATGGCGCCGCCGGGAGGTAAGGAATGAACATCGTCGTGCTCAGCACGAGCCCCAACAAGGACGGGCTCACCGCGGCTTGCGCGCATTCGGCAATGGAAGGGGCGCGCGACGCCGGCATGGATGCGCGGGAGATCCGCATCAACGACGCCGGCATCGGCAACTGCCGCGCCTGCAATGACGGCTGGGGCACCTGCAACAAGACACACGAGTGCCAGGTGGCGGACGGCTTCCAGGCCGTGCACCGGGACATCTGCGCCGCCGACGCGGTCGTGCTCGTCACGCCCGTCTACTGGGGTGAGATGAGCGAATCGGCAAAGGCATTCACCGATCGTCTGCGCAGGTGCGAGGCCACGGCCGGTGAGCACAGCCGCCTGGCGGGAAAGCCTTTTCTCCTCGTGGCCGCGGCGGGCGGCTCGGGAAACGGAGCGGTGAGCTGCCTGGCGAGCATGGAGCGGCTCACCCAGCACGTGGGGGCAAGGCGCTTCGACATGGTATCGGTGAACAGGTGGAATCGGGAGTACAAAATCAAGGCGATCAGGGAATCAACGGCTGCAATGGCCGGGGAACTTGCCCCGAAATAGTGTGGCCGTCCCACTGGAGGAACGGCCACGACAGATTTGACTGTCTAGATGCCGGACCACCTCTGGTCAGGCATGTCATTGTCGTTCGTCACTATGCACCTCCTTTCCCTGCATGCGCAGGATCGTGAAGCTCCGCCCGCGGACGAAGTGCCCTGGCCGGCGCGCAGCAACGCGGCACGCGCGTCAGGGAAATAAAAAAGCCATCCTGCACTGTATACCGTGGCAGCGATGGCCGTGCTTTCAGTATGCCGGTGCCACCTCTGCCAACACACACTTGACGTGTATTGGCGCCGAGCGCAGAGAGGCGGCTCCAGAACAATCAAATCTGGGCGGAATGATATCATCGATGATGGCTTCTGTCAAGCAGATGTGACGAGTGCGTCGGCGAGGCGTGGCAGAAAGTCCCCCAGCATGGCATCGATACGCACGCTCGCGAC
>PMDT01000120.1 GCA_003154555.1 Spirochaetaceae bacterium | reverse complement strand
GGACCGCGGCGTGCGGCCGATGGGGCCCTGGTCGATGTTGATCACCTTGTCGACGTCCCCGCTGCCTGAAAGCGATTCGTACGCGCCTTCGGCCAGGCGCGGGCCGCCGATTGCATTGGAAAGGGCCGGATACAGGAGATCCGAAAGCAGGGTCGACTTGCCGGAGCCCGAAACGCCCGTGATGGCGATGAATGTTCCCAGCGGGAACTCGGCGTCGATGCCTTTCAGATTGTGTTCTCGCGCCCCGCGCAGGACCACGCTCCTGCCATTACCCTTCCGGCGTGGCCTTCCGCGCTCAATGGTGAGCGCGCCGGAGAGGTATTGGCCGGTGAGCGACCGCGGATTCGCGCAGACCTCTTCCAGGCTTCCCGCGGCCACGATGTGCCCCCCGTGGACACCAGCGCCCGGCCCCAGGTCCACGATATAGTCCGCCGTCCGCAGAGTCTGCTCGTCGTGCTCCACCACGATAAGCGTATTGCCGATGTCGCGCAGATGCTTGAGCGTGTCGATCAGGAGCGCGTTGTCCCTCTGGTGGAGGCCGATGGTCGGCTCGTCGAGGATATAGAGCACCCCGACCAGGGACGAGCCGATCTGCGTGGCAAGGCGGATGCGCTGCGCCTCGCCGCCGGAAAGAGTGCTCGCGCGCCTTTCGAGCGTGAGATAGGCAAGCCCGACATTCTTCATGAATGTCAGACGCGCGGCAATTTCTTTGAGGATCTGGCGTGCAATCTTCTGCGCCGTGGTGGTGAGCGGGAGACCGGCAAAGAAAGTCAGCGCGTCGCTCACCGACAACTGGGTGATTTCGTGGATATTCCGGTCCCCGACGGTAACAGCGAGCACCTCGGGTTTCAGTCTCCTGCCCCTGCAGGCCGTGCACTCCTTCTGGGACATGAAGCCTTCCATCCACTCCTTGACCTGCTCGGAGCTGCTCTCCAAATAGCGACGTTTCAGGTCGTTGAGAACGCCGCGGAAGCCGGACTCGAACTCCCACTTGCCCCGGCCGTCCTTGCTCTGGTAGCGGAATCCGATCTTCTCCTTTGTCCCGTAAAGGATCGCCTTCAGCGTGGCGTCCGGCAGGTCCTCCAGCGGCGTATCGAGAGAGAACCCGAAATGCTTCGCCAGGGAATCGAACTGGCTGCGGTGCCAGTTCGCCTTGGGATTGTACGGGACGATGCCGCCCTCGTTGAAGGAAAGCGACGCGTCCGGAACGACCAGCGCGGGGTCAAATTCGAGGGTAACGCCGAGACCCGAGCACTCCGGGCAGGCGCCGAAGGGGTTGTTNNGGGTTGTTGAAGGAGAACAGGCGCGGCTGCATCTCGGGGATGCTGATGCCGCAGTTCGGGCAGGCGCTCTTCTGCGAAAAGAGGATCTCGCGCTCGCCCGCCCTCTCCTTCACCAGCGCGATGAGCGTGCCCCCCGACGTCTCCAGCGCCCCTTCAACGGACTCGGAGAAACGACGCCGCGTGTCGGGGGCGACGACGAGCCGGTCCACGACGACCTCTATGGTGTGCTTGCGCTTGCGGTCCAGCGCGATCTCCTCATCCAGACCGCGGATTTCCCCATCCACGCGTATGCGTACATAGCCCATTCGCTTGGCGTCATCGAGAATCTTCTGATGCTCCCCCTTCTTCGCCCCGACGACAGGCGCCAGGAGCACGACCTTTGTTCCCTCGGGAAGCACGAGCAGTGAATCGACGATCTGGTCGACCGATTGTTCCTGGATCTCGCGGCCGCATTGCGGGCAATGCGGGATGCCGACACGCGCGAAGAGCAGGCGCAGATAGTCNNGATTCCACGTAGCGGCGCTGACCTTCCGCGAAAACTGTATCGAAGGCAAGGGAAGATTTCCCCGAGCCGCTGAGCCCCGAGACGACCACGAGCGAGTCCCGCGGCATCACGAGGTCGATGTTCTTCAGATTGTGCTCTCGCGCCCCCTTGATGACGATATTCTTCATGACCTGTCTTCCGCCTCATCCGGGGGCTCGATCGATCGGGAGGGACGGCCCTCCCGCGGCGCGGGCACTTCCTCATCGGCGTCTGCTTTCTTCGCCGCGACAACAGCAGGCTTCGCCTTTGAGCGGGGCGGGGAGAGGCGGACCGGCTTCCTCTTTCGCGCCTTCGTCGAGGCAACGAAAAAAACGAGGGGAAGCATCAGAATGAGGATGAGGGAAGTCGCGATCACCTCCCATGAGGAGAAAACCTGGCCGAAGACGCCGGAATCCATCGCGCAATACTATCGTCAGGCACAGGGGATGGCAAGCTGACGGCCGGTGCGCCGCGAAAATGCGCGGGCCGTTCGACGCCCCCTACATCTTCAGCGTGACGATCGTCTTGCCGAATCCCCCTTCCTCAGGCAGCGAAAACCGGAAATCTTCCACCAGCGGCAGGGAGCGCAGATATGCGTGCACGGCCGTGCGGAGCTTCCCCTCCCCTTTGCCGTGCACGATGCTGAAGACGCGCAGGCCGTGAACCAGGGCGTTGTCGATCTGCTTCTCCACTTTCTGCATCGCCTCTTCCACGCGAAGCCCGATAAGGTACAGCTCGAGTGCGGGCGTATCGGTCGACCCCATGGAGGCGTAGCTCACCGTGACTCCCGATTCCTGCTCGGGCATCACGGGCGCGGGACGAAGCTCTCCGGGAAGCATGGAAAGACGCAGCGTTTCCGTCTCCACGATCCACCGGGGGCCCTTGTCCCGCCTGAGCACCCTGCCCCTCCTGCCCGTGCGCGCGATGACGACCTCCATGCCTTCCTGGACAACGAAGGTGGCAGCGGGCGCCAGGGAATCACGCTCTTCTATGATCCTTTGCTCTTCCTGCTCCATGCGCGCCTGGATGCCTGCCGCAAGCGCCCCGAACTCGGGGCTGCGAGGCGCGGAAGGGCTGTCCTTCATCGAATCCCATTCCTTGCGGGCCTGCTCGATGAAATCTCGAAGCTCCCGAAGCCCGTGCCGGCGCAGATCGAGCTCCTTCTGCCGCAGCGTAAGCTCTTTCAGATCGGTCGTGCGTCTTTTCTCCCGCAGCTCGCTTTCACGCTCGGCATGCTCCTCTTCCGCCTGGGAGAGCCGCTGATGCCGCTCGGCGAGGTGCGACACGAGCTTCGAGATGTCGGTCCGCTCGTCATCGAGATAGGAAAAGGCGCTCTCAAGGACATTCTCCGGCATGCCGTTCCTGCGGGCGATCTCCAACGCGTGGCTCTCTCCCGGGACACCCATCTGGATGCGGTAGGTCGGGGCAAAGCTTTCCGGATCGAATCCCATGGAGGCATTCTGCGCGCCCGGCCGGGTGGCCCCGTAGTTCTTGAGGATCCCGTGGTGAGTCGTTGCCATGACAACGCATCCCCGCGCCATGAAGTGGTCAAGAAGCGCCATTGCGAGAGCCACGCCCTCCTGCGGATCGGTGCCGGCGCCCAGCTCGTCCAGGAGCACAAGGGAATGCGGGCCTGCCTGTTTCACGATCGCGGCGAGGTTTTTCACGTGTCCTGAAAAGGTGGAAAGAGACTGCTCGATGGACTGCTCGTCGCCGATATCGGCGAGCACCGCGTCGAATATCGGCAGCTCCGATCCCTCCCCGGACGGCACCTCCATGCCGAACTGGTTCATCAGCGCCAGAAGCCCCACTGTTTTCAGGCTCACGGTCTTGCCGCCGGTATTGGGGCCCGTGATGATGAGCACGCGCAGATCGCGCGCGAGTAAGATCGACACGGGCACGACCGCGGCGCCAAGGAGCGGATGCCGCGCTTCGCGCAGCGCGATACTCTGACCGCCGATCTCAACGCGCCGGCATCGGTGCTGGAGGGCGTAGCGGGCGCGCGCCATCAGCGTATCGAGGAATGCCACGCTGGACACGAGCCGGTCAAGCTCGGTCGCGCGTGAGGACACCTCGGCCGTGAGCTCGCGAAGGATGCGCCGCATCTCCAGCCGGTAGAGACTCTCCTCCTGCACGATGGCGTTGTTCTTTTCCACCACTTCCAGCGGCTCTATGAAAAGCGTCGACCCGCTGGATGACATCTCGTGCACAATCCCTTTGACCCTTCCCTTGTACTGGGCCTTCAGAGGGAGCACCACGCGCCCGTCGCGCTGCGTCGGCAAGGCGGTTTGCCAGTACCCGCGGTACGCATTTTCCTCCAGGAGGCCGCGCACGGACCTGTCGGCGTCTTCGCGGTGCCTGCGGATGCGGTCGCGGATCGCTGCCAGCTCGGGAAGCTGCTTTTCGCGGAGTTGCCCATCGTGGTCAACGACGCGGAAGATGCGTTTCGACAGGGGACTCAGGTCAGGGATCTCCGCCGCCATGCTTCCCAGGACGCTGCGGGGAGAAGCGTTTTCGATCAGCCTCTTCATCTTCAGCCCCGAGAGTATCCAGCGGCCCACGGCGGCCAGCTCTTCTCCTTCGAGCTGCAGCCCCTGCTTTCCCAGGCGGGGCGTCACCTCGTCGATGTCGAGAAAATCGAATCCGGGCACCGACGCGCCGGATTCGAGGACCGCGCGGAACTCCAGGGCGAGAGAGATTCGCTGCTCGATGAGACCCTGGTCGGTCATGACGGGCTGGCCGCGAAGGAGCGCTGCTCCCTCGGGGCTCGCACAGAGCGATGCAAGCTCGTCGAGAATCTTCGAGAATTCGAGCAGCTCGAGTGTGTGCTCATCCATCGCGGAATATTCTCCCATACATGCCTTTTCGCGATTCACGGAGCTCCTGGAGGATGCGCAGGTAACTCTCATAGCGGTCGGGATGTATTTCACCCGCGTCCACTGCCGCGGCAACCGCGCACTGGGGCGATCCGTCGTGGAGGCAGGGCTGAAAGGAGCACGCCTGCATGAAGGGGGCGAAATCGCGGAAGTGAAAACCGATCTCGTCCGGAAGCACGTCGGCGAGCTCCAACTCACGAATGCCCGGCGTGTCGATCACGCGAAGCCCGTCGTTCATCTCCAGCAGGATCGACACGATGGTCGTGTGGTTCCCCCGGTCGTGTTTTTCTGAAAGCGCGCCCACGCGCATCGCAGCGCCGGGACAAAGCGCATTCAGCAGTGACGATTTTCCGACGCCCGACTGTCCGACGAACACCGCAAGCTGCCGCGTGAGGAGATCGACGAGCTCACCCAGGCCTTCTCCGGTCAGCGCCGAGCAGGCAAGGGTTCGATATCCCATGCCGCGGTAATGGGCAAGCCGTTCCGTCACGTCGGCCGATGGGCAGAGATCGTTTTTGTTGAGGACCACGACGGGCACAAGCCCCCCGGTTTCCGCGGCGACGATCAGCCGATCGATGAAACGCGGCCGAAAAGGCGGAGATGCGGGGCTCGTGACGCACACCGCGATATCCGCGTTCGCGGCAAGTACCTGGGGCGCCCGGCCTTTCTTGTTCCAGCGCACAAGGCGCGTGCGTCGCGGAAGGACGGCGCTTATCATCGCCTCCTGGGGGTGGTAGTCGTCGGGGACCAGCTCCACCTGGTCGCCGGGGGCGATAGGATTGTAGCTGCGCGCATTCTCGCGGACCTTCTTGCCCTTGATGCGACACTGGTAGCGAAGGCCGCCGGACGCAACAGTGTAGATGGAGTTGATGCCGAAAAGCACCTCACCGGTTATTGTCGACGCCATGCGTTCCTAAAGGGTGCCTGCAGGCTGCAGGCCGAATTGTGCGGCAAACCAGAGATAGCGCTCTTCCAGCGGCTCGGGGCCGGTGAGATACATCAGGTCCGGCGCGCCGTTGCGCGCGCCGGCATCCTGGGGCAGGAGACGCATGACCTGGCGCGAGACCCCGTCGCGGGAATCGACAAGCGCTATCGCTTCCGCTTCCAGAAGCACGCGGAACTCCTTCTCGAGATGGAGAAAATGCGTGCAGCCGAGCACCAGCGCGTCGATGCGTTCGGAGCGGAATCGTTCCACTTCCGCGCGCACCCTCTCTGTGCGCACTTCATTGGATGCGACGGATAGCTCCCTCTCGACGAACTCCACGAGGCGTCCCGATGAGAGGCTGACGACGGCGCAGCCATTGGCGTGGCGCTCGATAAGCTCCCGCATGTACTCTCCTTCGACGGTCTGCCGAGTCGCAAGCACTCCCACACGGCGTCTGCGCGAAAGCGCGGCGGCCGGTTTAACAGCCGGCACGACGCCGACGAAGGGCAGCGAAAAGCGCTCACGGAGAGCTGCCAGAGCGATGACAGACATCGTGTTGCACGCCACGACGATCAGCCGGGGATTCTCCCTCGCGATGAACCGTTCGGCGACGGAAAGGGTTGCGGAAAGAACCTGTTCCCGGGTCTTTTCCCCGTAAGGGAAATTCGCGCGATCTGCCGCATAGACGAAACGGCCGCCACCCAGGCGCGTGCGAAGATGCGCCAGGTACGGAAGACCGCCGATGCCGGAATCAAGAAAACCGATCGTCTCAGGAGTCATCGCCGAACAGCTTGTCGATTTTTCGTCTTGCCTGCTGCCGTGCATCCGGTTGCTGCGCCGGCTTTGTTCCAGGCGCCTCCGTGCGGAATGAAAAGAATGTACAGAAGTTCGCGCGGTCCTTGTCTTTTACCTGCTCGTCGATGGTTTCGCCGCAATCCCAGTGGGCGCCGGGGCTGTAAAACCGGCAGTTGAGGCAGATCTTGAGATCTTTTTGACAGGAGGGGCAGGTCGAGTTCCTGAAAACCTCGCGAGGATTCTTGACCTCCGTCCCGCAGAAGTGGCAGGCGTACATCGGGTGACAGGATATACCAACACTACCGGGGCGACAAGGGTAACCGTGAAGGCCGTCAATTCCTGCCCGGCCTTGCGCCGGCGGATGCGAATGGGTAATCTTGGCATCATGTTCGTTCCCCGATCATGCGCGGTGCAGGGATGCGGTCGACCCGCTCTTTCAGGTGCAGGAACATGCGTCGTGCACCACCCCTCGGCCGCGGCCCATGTGCGGAGTCTCCTCCAGCCGGGTGCCGCCGGGATTGTCCTGCGGGATCTGGATCTCGCGGGCGCGCATATCGAGGACATGGACCTCTCCGGGGTGCAGATGCACGGGTGCCGATTGACGGCGGCCACCCTGGCGCGCGTGGCCCTCCGCGGCGCCCAGATCCATCTCTCGTTCCTGGACCGCGCCACGTTCGAGTCCTGCGACGCGACGGGCGGGAACTACCTGAATTCTGTTTTCGCCGGCTGCGAGCTCGTGGACTGCATATTCGCCGAATCCGAGATCGTGCAGTGCAATTTCCTTGGCATCCGCGCCGTGCGCACGCGGTTCGATCATTCCAACCTGTACGGTTCGCGCTTCGTCGGCTCGATCCTCG
>PMDT01000172.1 GCA_003154555.1 Spirochaetaceae bacterium | reverse complement strand
CCCTGCGCGGCATGGTGAACGAGCTCCTCAGCCTCACCGCGATCCAGACGGGCAATTTTGCCCTCACCCGCGCGGCCGTGAATGTGACCGGGATCCTCGCGGACTCTGTGGAAGGACAGCGGGAAAAGGCCGCCGAACGGGCCATCACCCTGGAGCTGGCAGCCGACACCGAATCCGGTGCGCCGCGGTCTTCGGACCTTCCGGCCTTCATGGTGCTTGCCGATCGGGACGCGCTTTCCATGATCTTCGTGAATCTCGTGGAGAACGCGGTGAAGTACACGCGACCGCACGGCCACGTCTGGGTCACGGTCGGCCGCGCCGACATGTACGTCGTCGTCTCGGTCCGCGACGATGGCATCGGCATGTCCGCGGAGGACCGCGCGAAGGTGTTCGAGGAGTTCTACCGCGCGCGCAACGAACAGACCGCAGCCATTCCGGGGACCGGTCTGGGCTTGAGCCTCGTGAAGCGCCTGACCGAGATGCATGAAGGCGCCGTGAGCGTCGCCTCCGAGCCCGGCAAGGGAAGCACATTCACGGTGAAGCTTCCTGCGCTCGCCCCCGAATAGCACCGAACACCGCGCGGGCGCGGCAGGCGTCGCGTTGCAATTCCAGGAAACCCTGCTATACTGGAGTCTCAAAGCAAAAGGAGAGTCATGATGAGACGGGTCTTTGCGTTATCACTCTGCGCGTGTCTTTTCGCGCTGGCAGGATGCGGCACACTGGGAACGTCCGGCGGCGAGCAGGTGCCGGTCAAGGCCGCGAGCGTCGCGGCGCAGTGGGACTATTTCCCTGACTGGAAGACCCTCGGAATGAAGCTGGTTGGCACACCTCCCCGCGACGTGAGCGGCCCGGTGGAGATCGGCCTGACCACCGACAAGGACATCTCGCTGGTGGGATACCTCACTGACCTTTCCAGCGGCAAGGAGCTGCCGGAAGCCAGTTATCCCATTCATGACGGGTCGACATGGAGACTCGCGGCCCAGTTTCCCAAGGCAGGACAATACACCTTCACCGTTTTCGGCAAGTTGAAGGCCACGGCGGGCAATACGTACTCTGCCCTTGCACGCGCGAGCTTCACCGTGACCGGGGACCCCGCGGCGAACTGGGCTGTTTTTCCCGGCTTCAAAGCGCACGGGCTCTCCATTGCCACGGTTCCACTGGAGAAGGTGAGCGACGAAGCACAGATCGTGCTGGCAACGGGAGAAAACCTCGAGTTCGGATGGATCTTCTACAACAAGACGAGCGGCGACTATCCCAGCGGCCAGGTCCGCGCGCAGGTGAGCGGGTCGCGCGTCTCCTTCACCGTCTCTTTCCCCGACACGGCCGACTACGAGCTGCAGCTGGAATGCCGCCCGTCGGGAAGCGATGACAATGCCTGGGAATCGATCGCGATTGCGCGGTTCACCGCCACGGTGAGCGCCGCGAGCATTGGAGCGCCGGAGAACTGGAAAGTCACCGTCGGCACATTCAAGAAGCTCGGTGTCGCCGTCGTCTCTGCGCCTCCCCGCGCCGTCACGGACCAGGCGGACATCGTCCTGTCCTCGAAGGTAAAGATGTCCCTCGCGTACAACCTGACCAACCACACCACGGGCAAGGACACCGAGGTCATGAAGGACGTGGTGGAGATCGACCAGCAGGACCTGGAGCAGCACGTCACCCTCTTCTTCCCCGATCCCGGCGACTACGAGCTCTCGCTCTGGGCCAAGGCGGAAGGCGACAAGGACGACGCGGTTCTTGCGCGCGTGAGCTTCACGGCCACGCCCAGTCCCGCGCCGAAGGTGCCCGACAACTGGGAGGTGGCGCCGCGCTTCAAGACATTCGGCCTCTCGGTGCTCTCTGCTTCGCCGCGGAACACCGGGGAGGGGCTCTCCGTCGTTCTCGGCGTGCCGGAGGGCTGGACCGGCGATGCTTACATTCGCGACAAGGAAGGCACGAGCTCCGTGGATACCATGGCGTCCGCTATCGCGGGAAAAGAGCAGCGGATCTCCGCGGTATTTCCCAGGAGCGGGGAATATACACTGTCGGTGAGCGGAAAGCCCGCAACGGAGAAGTATTCCCGCACGCTCGCCACGGCGACATTCGTCGTGAAGATGGATGACAGTCTTTCCCCCTACAGGCTGTGGCGCACGACCGGCGGGAGCTGGCCCCGCGTGCCGGTGACCCAGGTGAAGCTCGTCCAGGAGTCCTGGATGCCCTTCGGTGAATACCCCAGCTTCGATGAATACCGCACAGGCGTGCTGACGGACGCTGTGACGGTCGTCGGAGCAGCGGCGAGCGTCCCGTTCGCAAAAGGCACGACCCTCACATTCGCGCACGGCTACGGCAATGAGTTCTCGGTCGATGCCGTGTCGGGGAATCTCGCCAGGGATGTGACGATCAAGGCGAACGGAACGACGCTCCTCTTTTCCGCGGGCTCACCATTCGTCGTGGCGGAGAAGCAGGCGGTGGGACAGCTCATTCGGGACACGAAGATCGTGCTGGAGGGCAACACGCTGCTGGCGCCCAAAGGGTCGCGTGTCTCCTACTGGGGATCGGATGTTTCCGAGGTGCTGCCCGCGGGCAAGCCGACACTCACCGTCGGAGCCAAGGCGTACGAGGTGAACGGCACTGTGCAGGTCGATACCGGCGCACAGAAAGGGTCCCCCCTCATCGTGAAGATCAAGACCGCCCGGGACTACCCGCTCAAGATCGGCACGACCAGCTTCACCCTTCCGGCGGGCTCGCTTCTGAGCTTCACGAAGCAGGCCGTGAGCGACGTCGTGTTCGTCAAGGACACGAAGGCAACGGTCGCAGGAGCGGCCGACACGCTGCATGCCGGCGAAGGGATCAGGTTCGACAGCAAGGGAGTGGCGACAAAATACACCGCTGAGGAAGCGGAATGAAGGCAGGGCGGAGAGCGCTGCTCTCCGCCATCGCCCTGCTCTGCGCCCTGTCCGTCGGGGCGGATGACGTCCGGCAGGGTTTCGGTGACCGCTACGGCGACGCCGTGCACTACGTGGAATCCCGGGCCGACGTGTGGTGCAGCCGGCTCCGCGCCATGGGTGCGGATGCGCGCGTGCTCGTGCCGGCGGTCTTTCCCGAGATCCTCAAGTACACGTCCTTCCGTGACGACATAGAAACGCTCGGTCTCGCCGTGCTCTACGTGTCGGGCGGTACGGCGCGCGGCAACTTCTCCATCGGCCGTTTCCAGATGAAGCCGTCCTTCGTCGAGGCCCTGGAGACCCAGGTCGCCCGCCGGCCGGCGCTTCCCGCAATCCTACGCGCCATCACCGGGTTTCCCGGCGGTGCGACGGAGAAGGACAGGCGCACGATCCGCATCGAGCGCATCCGCAGCGAGGAGTGGCAGCTCACGTACCTGGGGGCCTTTTATGCCGTGGTGGCTGACCGTTTCGACCTGCATGGGCTCTCCGTGGAGGAGCAGGTCAGGTTCGTCTCCGCGGCGTACAACCGCGGATTCCTGAACACCGCGGAGGAGATCAGGCGCGCCGAAGGGTTTCGCATCTTTCCGCGCGGCGCCGGGGGAAGACCCGGGCCCTACCGGTACACCGACATCGCCGTGGACTTCTT
The DNA here is from genome assembly GCA_003154555.1 of Spirochaetaceae bacterium. Classification (GTDB taxonomy): domain Bacteria; phylum Spirochaetota; class Spirochaetia; order SZUA-6; family Fen-1364; genus Fen-1364. The sequence goes on along the minus strand of PMDT01000172.1, from coordinate 7,695 downwards.
CGAGAGCACGTGGGACGCAATGTATGCCGTGCGGGCGAACAATACCGGCGGCTCCGCGCGCGCCGTGCGACCGTAGCGCTCCCGCTGTGTCCGCCTCGACTTGACCGTGCCCGCATGGCTTGGTAGCGTCCTTGCATGCGTCGAGTCACCTCTTTCGGTCTTGGTGTTCTTCTTCTCGCATGCCTCGCGGCGTGCAGCTATACATACCGCATTGACATACAACCGCCTGATGCGCGCGTGAGCGTGAACGGGGCTGCGGTCGAGGCCGGGAAACCGGTGTCGCTGCATGCCCGCTCGCTTGCCGTGACGGCGCTTCACGACGGGTACACCGATTTCAGCGGCTCCTATCGCCATCCTTTCTGGTTCGGTGATAAGAAGATCGAGATCCAGATGGCACGGCTGAGCTACCCTGTCCAGGTGTCCGTGCTCGGCGCCCCGGTCTCCTACACTCTCGATACGACCCTGACAGGAACCACCCCGTTCTCGGGGAGCCTCACCTACGGGGAGCATCACCTGGTGGTGACGGGATCCGACACGACGCAGAAGACGATCGATTTTGCGGTGACCGGCCCCGGCTCCTATGTCTTCCGGCCCCAGAGCACGCCCGTCCCGCTGCAGCCTGTCGGCGTATTCGACTGCGGCCTGCAGCCGAAGCAGATCCTCTTTTCCCCCGACGACAAGGAGCTTTTCATCACGCTCCTGAACGGGAAAGGCTTCCAGATCCTGAACCTTCCCGCGCGCACGATGCAGACCGTGGAGGTGGAAAATTTCGGCAAGGACGTCGGCTTCGTGGAGGACATCATCATCCCCCGCGCCCCCAATGCGACGGACAAGGACTATCGGCTGCTCGTCTCCCAGATGACCACGGCGCGGCTGCACGAGTACAAGCTTTCGCCCGACGGAAGCGTCACGTACGTCCGCTCGTTCAGGACGGGCGGAAACTGGTCCAAGGTCATCGCGTACCTGCCGCAGCAGGATCTTCTGGCTGTTTCCAACTGGCTCAGCAACGACGTGACCCTCCTGGATTACACCACGGCGAATGTCGTGCGGAAGCTCGGCGGCCTCGACGTGCCCCGCGGCATGGCCTTCACGCCGGACGGCAAGGCACTCGCCGTGGCCTCATTCAACGGCGGCTTCATCACCGAGTACGACACGCAGACCTGGACCCGCACGAAAACGATCCAGCGGCCCGCCGGCGCCGCGCCGCGGCACATCGTCGTCACCGCTGACGGGAAGTACTACTACGTGAGCGACATGGCGCGTGACGAGGTGCTGAAGGTGGACGAGGCGACATTCACGATCGTCCACTCCTATCCGACCCGGTCAAACACCAACAGCATCGATCTCTCGTCCGACGGCAGGCTGCTCGCCATTTCCTGCCGCGGACCGAACAATCCCGCAGGCTACGAGCTCAAGAGCCCGTCGGGCGGGTGGGTCATGATCTACGACACCCGCAACGACACGCTCCTGGCGACAATTGAAGGCGGGCTCCAGCCCACGGGCCTGGANNGGGACAGCAACACAGGAAGGTCGATACGCCATGAGCGCGCCCACGATGTTCACCGTCACCGCCGCCCCGGGCGCGCGCCGCTCCCCCATGCCCGCTGGGGGCGGAAGGCTCTGCGGCATTTCACTCGTTTCTGCCGGTGACATGGCTTTTTCCCGTCGCACCGAGCTCCCGCACCGGGGTCGGCTCGTCACGGAGCTGGGAGCGCCCGCCGACAAGGTCTTCGCGCTGCGGCAGGTGCATTCGCGGGATATCGTGGTCCTGGACAACCAGCCGCCGCAGAATCTGGCAGCGACCGAAGCGGATGGCATGCTCACACTCCGCCAGGACGTGCTCCTCACGGTCACCGTTGCCGACTGCCTTCCCATCGTGCTCGTGGACGCCCGCGGAGGGGCTTTCGGCATCGTCCATTCCGGGTGGAAGGGAACGGGCATCGCCGCCGAGGCGGTCCGCGTCATGCAGGAGCGCTTCGGCTCGCGTCCCCGTGACATCGCGGTGACCATCGGGCCGGGGATCGGCACGTGCTGCTACCGGGTTCCCGCGGAGCGCGCGGAGCATTTCGAAGTCGCGTTCGGACCGGGAACGGTCGTGCACGGCGCTGATGGCACGCCGCGGCTGGACCTGCGCGCCGCGAATGTGAGGCTCCTTGAAGAGGCAGGCGTTGAAAGCATTTCCATCGCCTCCGCGTGCACCTGCTGCACGCCCGGTCTCGCATCATTCCGACGCCAGGGAGCGGCGCACTTCACGCTCATGCTCGCGTATGTCGGCGGCGCGGAGCTTCCACGCGCCGAAGCGGCGGTGCCCTGAATGTTCCGCATCCGGCGCATGACGGCGGCCGACAAGCCGGCGATGATGGAGATCAGCGCCCTGATCCTGGAGGGAAATGACTACCTGCCCACGGTGTTCGACGCCTGGGTGGCGGACCGGAATGGGGAGTTCGCGGCGGTGCTCCTGGGCGACCGGCTGGTCGGCTGCGGCAAGCTCACATTCCTTACGCCCGCCGATGCGTGGCTGGAAGGGCTGCGGAAGGACCCGCGTGTGACGGAGAAGGGTCTTGCCGAATCGCTGGGCCGGCACTTCCTGGGCATGCTCGCCGATCGACCGGGCCTGGCCTCCGTGCGCTTTTCAACGTACGTGAAGAATGCAGCATCAATCGACGCCAACGAGCGGATGGGCTTCATGCTGCGCACGCGCCTGTCCCTGAAGACATGGGAGGGAACCCGCGAGCAGCTCGCGGGACGTGCGGAAAGCGCACCGGCGGCTGGCCAGGGCGCAGAGACCCTGCGCGATACCGCTGCGGTCCAGGCTTTCTTCGACGGGCGAGGGTACTTCACGGCAACCGAGGGCCTGCTGGTCGACGGCTGGAAGGCGTATCCCTGTTCGCCCGCATTGCTGGCCGCGCGCTACGTCACGGCAGGCCGGTGTCGCGGCGTTGTCGTGGACGGCGAAATAGAGGCGGCGCTCATCGAGTCCCCTGCCGTCGAGCATCGTCGATACGCCGTGCGGATCGTGGCGCTTGAAAGTCGGGACGATCGCAGCGCATTGCTGCTGCTCGACGATCTGCGGGCGCGCCACGCTGCGGCAGCGCCGCCCGGAAGCAACATGGCGATCGAGTGGATCGTGCCGAATGTGCACAGGATGAAGGAGTGGTGCGCGGCGTGGGGGCTTTCAAGCTGGGAGCTGGAAGACGACTACCTGGTCTACCAGTTTCCCCTTGACCGGCTGCCCGGATTTGTCGCCCACGGGAAAGGCGGAAGCTCATGACCGTTCAGAAAAGCATCGCAGCCGAGACCAGCGGTCATGGCGACATGCAGGACATCACGGGGCAGATCGCGGAGCTTGTTTCCGCATCAGGCATCAGGACGGGCATCGCGAATGTGTTTGTCGTCGGGAGCACCGCTGCCGTCGGTGCGATCGAGCTCGAGCCGGGGCTGGCGCACGACCTCCCCGCGCTTTTCGATCGCCTGGTACCGCCCAGCAGGTCATATGGGCACGAGCAGGCATGGCACGATGGAAACGGGCACTCTCATCTCCAGGCCACGTGGCTGGGCCCGTCGCTCTCCGTGCCCGTTCACAACGGGGCGCCGGTCCTCGGAACCTGGCAGCAGATCTTTCTCCTGGAGTGCGATGTGCGGCCCCGTCGAAGAAATCTCATCGTCACGGTCGTGGGGGAATAGCTCGTGTTCGGTAGGACGCCCGCTGAAGGAGGCGTGGATTTCAAGGGGACGTTTCTCCGAGCCGACGAATCGCCATATCGAGTGCATCGATCTCCGCCTGGGTCTGCGATGGTTGGGGGGCTGCCAGCCGAAGAATTATCGCCGTCGCAAGTGCGATGCCTCCGATCACTCCCGTCGTAATGGCAACCTCTTCATTGGACAAGGTTGCCTCCCGCGCCGCCTGGGCGGAAGTCGCGCTTGTCGCTGCCTTGTAGGTGGCATAGAAAGCGAACGCCTGGGAGAGAAAATAGCCCATGGCCCCAGTCCCTGCGGCAGCCGCGCCGAAAGTGATCCAGCTCCCCACTTTGAAATTCAGATTCTGCCCGACCTCCTGCATATGGCGGATTTTCAAAGAAGCCTTTTGCACCTTGAGCGCCGCAACAGGATCCACCACGGTTGAAGGCCCGCCACCAAAGAGGCCGCTTCTCAGATCTGGCGGGCGAAGAATCGACAGGAAGGGGAAACGATTCTGGAGCAGATCAGCGCCGCTGGGCGGAATCTCCGAAGCCGATCCCGATAATGGCGGTGCCGAGGCCTGTGTCCCCAGGGGAGAGGCCGATGCGATGTCAGTGCCGGGAGATGAGGCTTGCGCTTGCACGTCAACGGTCGGGGTCGCAGCCGGTGCAGAGTCCTCGACCCCTGCCGGGAGTGAGGCATCGTTTTGCTGTTGCAGCACTGCTGCCATTTCCTGCGATGCGGGCTCTGCAGGTGGGACGACACGAATGGGGGCAACGACCGGAGGGGGAGGCGGAGAAATCCGGGTGAGCTGCGGGGGCCATGCTGCTGTCGAGCTCGGGTTGATGATTTGTGCATACGGCAGTATCGATTCGACGAGGGCTGTGTCGGAGAACTCCGCGAGCTTCCCCAGGGCATCCCGGGCAACATCCCCACCCTGGCCGTAGACGCTTCCAATGAGAAAAAGCCTCCGCTCCGCCTCTCGCGCCCAGGTTCCGGTCGTCGAAAGCTTCGCCGTCAATTGGTAATCATCGATCGCCTTGCCAAGGTCTCCCAGCTCCTCGTATGAGCGGGCCCGGTAGTAATAGGCCTCCGCGAGCCTCGGATCGGCTTTGTTCTTCTGCACGTAGCCATCGAGGAGATTGATGGCAGACGAATAGTCGACGAGGAGGTATCGCTGCTTTGCCCTGTCGAGATCCGTGGGCTTTCCAGGAAGCGCCAGGCTGCGCTTGTCCTCGATCTGGTCGATGAAGCCGAGCAGCTTCCAGGCAACGACGCCTTCTTCCTTACCGGAGCTCTCCGCGATGACGCGCGTGAGGATCTCCCGTGCCTCCGCCATCCTGTTGGTCATCGATTCGCAGAAGGCGAAGTGCAGAAGCGCTGAAGCCTGGATATCCGAACCGGCGCTCAGCCCAGGCAGGACCGCGGAGTATTCGGTCAAAGCCTGCGCATAATTCCTGCTTCGTTCGTGCAGATACGCCGTCTCCAGAGAGTCCAAGGTCTTGTCAATCGACTCCGGGTGGATGGCATCCTTGCCCAGTGCGAATCGGAGGGCATTGAGAACTGCCCGCAGAGGCCGCGTGAACGGTCCGGAGGTCGATTGGAGGACGGGAGAGCGGGTTCTGTCGGGGACCGTGAAGGCCTGGATCCTGGCTTCCAGCCCGTAATTCTCGACCCTGCTTTCGCCCTGCTCCAGGCGTCTCCCGAGCAGCTCGAATTTGCCGAGCATCGTCGCATTGTTCAGGATCGCCTGTTTGCCCGCGGCCTCATCCAACAGCGAATCCAGCTCGGAGAGCCGCATCGAGATGACTTTTGGGTTGAAGTAGAGCGCGAAGCCGAGGAAAAGCAGCGCGGGAAGATATCGAATCATGAATCGCACCGACTACTTCCTCTCCGGTTCTCCGTCGGCGGAAACCGCGCGGGCGGGATCGCCGGCGTCCGGTCGGGGTTCCGCCATGCGGCGATCGATTGCGAATCGCGAGCCGGGAGTGCCGTCACTCTTCTTTGCCAGCTTCTTGACCTCGGCGGCCGTCTCGGCGATCTCTTGATGCCGATCGTACGATCTCCACTTGTTCGTGACCACTGCAATGGAGACGGTCATGAGAGGGAAGCTCTGCCGCCTGCCCTTTCGATCCACCGACTCGATAAAGCCGTTCTTCCTGTCGCCCTCGGAGTACAGCAGGGGTGCACCCTCGTCGAAGAGAGCAATGAAACGGTGCACATACGGCTCCCATGCCTCGAAGCTCGCGATGACGATGAAATCATCCCCTCCCTCGTGCCCGACGAACCCATCCGCGATCTCCAGTTGATCGAACGTCTTTTGCAGGCATTCCCTGGTATAGAGAATCGCTTCATCCCCTTTCGAAAAGCCGTAGGCGTCATTGTAGGCCTTGAAATTGTCCAGGTCGCAATAGAGGACCGCAAAGATCTCCCCGGAGCGGAGCCGCTCGTCGATGCGGCGTGCGATCGCCAGGTTCCCGGGCAGTCCCGTCAGAGGGTTCGCCTCGCGGGCCTCCTCGCGCATTCTGCGCAATGCGACGCTCATTTCATTGAATGATCGCGAGAGCTGGCCGATCTCGTCGTCACGACGAACGGGGACACTGACGTCAAGCGCGCCCCGCGACATCCTGCCCGTCGCATCGAGCAGGCTGCGCAGGGGGAGAATGAGGATCCGAGAGACGATGATGACGAAGATCGAGTGCAGTACGAGGATGAGCAGGCCCATGATGACGCACTGGCGATACAGGTACGCCATCTGGCGCGGAATGTCCTTCATCTCCAGGGTGACGGCCGCCACGGCGGTTGTGTCCCCGGAATAGGAGAAGGGGATGAACAGCTCGATGGTTCTCGCCGTCTTGTCGATGCGCTGGGAGAAGAGCTTATCTTCGAAATCCCGCTTCATGATGGCGGCGTTGAGCAAGGCGAACTCTTCAGCGGTTGCCGTCGCGCGGTCCGTTCCCACACGCGCAGATGTGGTTGGGGAGCGGTAAAGCGCCCTTCCGTCTTCGCTCCAGATGGTGAGCCGTCCCGCTCCTGCCTGCGACGCAGCCTGCGCGATTTTCTGAAACGCACCGGCATCGAGCCCGCCCTTTCCGCGCACGAGGTTATCCAGGGAGTACTTGAGCGAACCTCCGGCGCTCAGGCTGGTGAGGACCGCGTTCTCCGAGATGAGGTCGACCTGGTTCTCGAATACGAGCAGGATGAAAACCGTGATGTTGAGGACAGTGATGATCAGGTAGGTCAATGCCGCCCTGAAGAGTATCGACTTTGCTACGGCCACCGTGCCGCACTCCCGCTTTTCATTCTGCAATGATTATAGCATGAGATGGGCGACACGCAGAGGGTCCGACTGCAGCGGCCGTCAATTATAAACGTACACCGGCGGGCTGGAGGCAGGCGAGCCAATGATAACGCCCGTGCGGTCCGTCGGCGTGATGGTCACCCGTATCCACTGGTATTTGTCGGGAGTGGTGAGCAAATACGTGCTTCCAGTCCCGACCAGGACAGAAGAAAGGAATTCACGAGAAGAAGATCTTTCCCATTGACAGGTGGAGAGGTTTTGGGGATCCGATGCCTTGAATGTGACCTGAAGCGTGTTCCCTACCATCGCAGGACTGTCGGGAGAGACGAGCGTGCGGCAGATGCCTCCCGCACTGTCGTCAATGCTGGCAAGCGTGCCGCCTGGTGTCCAGTAGGCGCCATTTGTCGGGGGCAGGGCAGCATGCGCTGGAGATATGCCATATATGCCCCCAGAGTAATGATCCCAATTGTAGAGGTACGACAGGATCCAATAGCCTTCCAAGTCCATGTACACATGGTACGGGGTGCCGTGGAGCACCGCGGTGTAGGTGTTGTCCGCGGAGCTCCAGATGTACGTTCCGCTGTAAGTCCCGCCGGTGACGACAATCTGGAATTGCACCGTTGGAGGCGGGTTGGTCGTGTCCCAGGGATTGTCGAACACGAAGCAGCCGGCCAGGCACAACACTGCCGCGGCGAGCGCAGTGATCCGCATCATCG
>PMDT01000303.1 GCA_003154555.1 Spirochaetaceae bacterium | reverse complement strand
ACCCTGGCGCCGCGCTGAAAGTCCATGAGGCGCTGCCCGCTGGGCTCGGCCAGTCCGCCGTCGGGGAGCCGCACCCGCAGGCCGCGCGCGTACGCCTCCAGCCTGCCGATGATGCGATCCCCGTCGGGGAGCCACCGCGCGACGTCGGACAGGCTCTTGTGGATCTGCGATGCGGGCACACCCGATGCGGTGAGACGGCTCAGATTGCGCGCCAGGACGATGTCCTTGAACTCGAACCAGGCAAGCCGGTTGTTCTGCCGGGCAGGCTGGAGGAGGCCCTTGCGCACCCAGGCGCGCACCTCGGAGAGCGGCGCCTCGACGATGCGGCTCACCTGCTCAGCGGTGTACAGCCGGGAGAAGTCCGCCAGCTCATCCTGTGCGCCAAGGAGGCGCAGGAACTCGGTCTCCTCCACGAGCCGGATGCCGCTGCCCTGCTGCTTCAGCTCACGGAACAGCTCGAGGCTGCGCGATATCCTGCCGTCGGGCGTGAGGTGGCCGATCGCCTCCCCGACGACGAGCAGCGCGGTGGACGCGCCCGGCTCGCGCGCGTGCCGCGCCCCTGCCTGCAGAAGGAGCTTCACGGCCTGCGCGCGCGTCATGGAAAGCAAGCGACCTGTCAGGGCAACCTCTGCCCCCGTCAACGGTGTGGCGTCCATCGATCCTTACGCGTGTATCAGTCCCTCGAAGACCGGGGCGCGCAGCATGCCGGCCCCCGTCATCTCCGCGAAGCTTACCGTGCAATAAAGGCCGGGCTCAACCCACGATCCCCGCTCGGGACAGGCGACCAGCGCCTTTGCCCGCGGATGCTCGCGCAGAAGCGCGTTCAGCTCCGCGCGGACCGCATCGGTGAATCCACTTCCCACCTTGCCGATATAGAGGAGCGGTCCGCCTTCTCCGCCGGGAATCCCGTTGGAAGCGACAAGGAGGCTCTGAAAGTCGCGGCCTTCCTTTTCGATGAATCCGATGATGACGACCTGGACGCTCCGGCGCCTCTTGATCTTGATCCAGGCGCCATTCCTCTTGCCCGCGGCATACGTGCTGGCCAGCCGCTTCGCCACGACGCCTTCCAGGCCCTGCGTGCACGCTTTCTCATAGAGCGCCTTCCCCGTTGCCGCGACTCCCTCTGAAAGAACCAGCGGCGGACACGGGTGATGCGCGATCACCTCTTCGAGCGCCGCGCGGCGCTCCGTGAACGGTCGGTCCATGAGCGACTCAAATGCCTGGTAGAGAATGTCGAATGCGATGAACTTCACCGGCTCCGATGCCGCGCGCCCGCGGTACGCGACAAGCTCGAAGCTCGGCACGCCGTTGCGAAAGGCGACGATCTCCCCGTCCAGTGCGAGGCCCGCGGGCAGTGTGCTCAGTGGTGCAAGGGCAGGGTAGCGCCCGGTCAGGTCGATGCCCTTTCTGCTCACCAGGCGGACGGCGCCGTCCTCCACCATGGCCGCGGCGCGGTAGCCGTCCCACTTGAACTCGAAGAAATGGGTGTCCGAATCGAAGGGCTGGCCCATCACGGCCAGCATGGGCGGCACGAAGCGCGGAAGGGGTTTAGACAACCTTCCTCTTCTTCGGTGGGGCGGTCTTTGCGGGCCTGGCAGCGGCGGTCTGCTTCAGACCGGCTTTTGCCTTCTTCTTTTCCTCGCCTCCGCCACCGCCCCTGCCGGCGGCCTGGGCCTCCTCAACGCTGCGCTTGAGGGCCTCCATCAGGTTGATGATCTTCGGCTCTTCGGGGTCGCGCACCTGGACGACCTCCTTGCCTTCGATCTTCAACTGGATGAGCTTTGTGAGCTTCTCCTTATAGACGTCGTGGTAGCGGCCGAAATCGAAATCCTTGATGATCGAGGCATTGATGAGCGTATCGGCCAGAGACTTCTCCGCCTCGGTCGCCTCCGTCTCCGCGATCTCGTCCTTGAACGCGGACGCCGCTTTGACCTCGTCCTTGCGGTTGAGCACCGTCATCGCGAGCACGCCGTCGATCGGCCTCACCATGACGACCTGTTCCTTCTGGGAAATGACCACCTCCGCGATAGCGCAGACTCCCGCCTTCTCCATGCCCTTCATGAGGAGGCCATACGGCTTCTGCCCCACCGGCCCATCCGGCGTCAGGAAATAGGTCCGACCGCCGAGATAGATCGTGCTCAACTGGTCGGGCGGGATGAAGCCGTCGATCCGGATCGCCTTGTCGTTCTCCGTGCGGAGCTTGTCCAGCTCATCTTCATCGATGATGACGTACTGTCCCTTGTCGTACTCGTACCCCTTCACGATCTGGTCGCTCGAGACCTCGCCGACCTCGGGTGCGAACTTCTTGTACTGAATGCGTGTGTGCGTTTGTCCGTGGAGCTGATGAAGCGTGATGTCTTTGCCGGTCGCCGTGGCGGTGTATGCCTTCACGGGAACCGACACGAGACTGAGCTTCAGGAATCCCTTCCAGGATGCATGGGCTGCCATCATTACCCCCCTCGAGCGCTCGGCGTCCGGGCGGGTGCCAGGAGGCGCGCCAGGGCGACGGCTGTACCCTCCCGGTGAGAGAAGCTACAAATGGCCCCGGCCGGAGTCAAGCAATATGAGCGGCTGCCGGGACTGGCCTGACGTCAGCCCGCGCACTCGATAGACAGCTCACCTGGGACACGGGCAGGAGGCGCCGCGTGTCTCTTATTTGACCGCTGCGATCACCCTGTCGGCAAACGCCTTCGCTTTCTCCAGTACATCAGGCATCAAAGGGCCCTTTGTGCCTTCCACCTCGCAGCGCAGGCTCTCATCGAAGACGTGCAGTCCCTGGTCCCGCGGGCCACGTCGCGCCGCTCGATGTTCCGTTACCGCGCCGTCGGCCTCGCCGGGTCGGTGATCCATTCGCTCCAGGAGCCGGCATAGAGCCGCGGCACACCGAGGCCCGCATGCGCGCAGGCAAGGATGCCGTGTGTCGCCGTGACGCCGGAGCCGCAGTAGAGAATGGCGTGCGCGGCGTCGTGCCCCGCCATCGCGGCGCCATACACGGCTTTTAATTCCGCCTTTGGTTTGAATGCGCCGTCCGGGCGGAGGCCGGCGGCGTACGGCGCAGAGACGGCGCCCGCGACATGGCCTGCGACAGGGTCGAGCGTTTCGTTCTGTCCGTGATACCGGTCTGCGGCTCGGGCATCGAGAACGACCCAGGCGGGATCGTTCAGCACCGAGAGCACATGGCGCGCGTCCACGGCCATCTCAGGACGGAACGCGGCGACAAACCGGGAAACCGGCCGCGACTCCGTCCCGGCTCCGCAGGGAAAACCCGCAGCTTTCCACGCCGCCAGGCCACCATCCAGGACCGCCGCTGCATCGTGGCCGGCCCACTTCAGAAGCCACCACAGCCGGGCGGCCGCCATCGCACCGGTGGACTCATCGTAGGCGACGACCTGGGTCCGCGGACCGATTCCCCAGGCGGAAAAGACCCGAATGATCGCGTCCGGCGCGGGAAGCGGATGGCGTCCGGTCCGACCGGGCACGGCGGGGCCCGACAGGTCGGTGTCCAGCTCCGCACGCAGCGCACCCGGGATGTGGGAGGCATGATAGTCGCGCGGGCCGCGCGCCGGATCGCGCATGTCGAGTCGACAGTCGACAAAAAGCCACTCCGGATCCGTGATATGCCCGCGCGCGGTTGTCGCGTCGATCAGCGTCGTGTACATCGTGCCCTCTCAGTCTTCGGCCGGCCCCGGCGGGGCGGCGGCAAGATCGCCGATCTTCACCCTCTCTGCGTCGAACTTCTGTGCGGCGACGGCCATCGCATCAAGCGCCTCATCGGCGCTCATCGTCGCGCCCTTCCGAAATCGAAGCGGGTTCAGGCGCGCCACGACGAACGCCTTCAGGTAGGGGCTCGTGAAACCGCGCTCCTTGAGGGCGGCAACCGCTGCCGTCACCAGGTCGTCAAGTGCCAGCAGCTTGTCGGCACGCGCGGCGCGCATTTCCAGCGCCTGCGGCAAAGGCACGTCAAGGAATTCCTCCACCCGCCGCAGCACGGGGTGGTAGGCTCCACCGCTCAGGCGCCCGCGCTTTTCGTATGCCATGCCCAGCGTGAGATACGCCGGCTCNNGCCAGGGAGCGCGCCATGCGGATCACTTCCAGCGCTTTTTCCCGCAGGTTGTGGCCCTTCTCCGTGTTCATGGCGAGAATCTGGTAGGCAACCGCGAGCTCGGGAACGACAACCGCCAGGATGGCACGGGCGCCGAGCTGCCGCATCGCGGCGAGCCGATGGTGACCGTTGGGGGTCCAGAAGACTCCCTCCGCCGTCCGCACGGCNNTGCCCGCCCACCGGGTCCCGGTAGCTCCCCACCACGCTCCCGCCGCTTTCGCGGATGGCCTGGCCCATGCCTTCGATTTCCGGGGGCGGCGCCTCTGCCGTCACCTCGGCGGCAGTCAGCCCCTCGATCGTGACGGCGCCTTTTTTCCTGCGCGGCTTTGCAGGCGTCTTTGCGGCACCCTTGGCCGCGACCTTTTTCGGCATGCCTTCCCCCTTGCATCCAAAGGTAACATGCGCGGCGCATCGACGGCGAGAGCTTGCAGCGCGGCGAGGTTATCATATATTCGCGTCGCGGCACTTGACGGCCAGGGCAGGGAGGGCAAGAATGCGCAGGTCTATGGAGTTCAAGAAACTGTTCACGTGCCAGGAAGCAGCGAGCACGCTTCCGCTGGTACGTCAGATCGTTGACGACATCCTGGAAACGGCTCGAAAGATCCGGGAGCTGCCGGAAGACGACAAGGACAATCTGCCGCGGCTGCAGGATGACCTGAAGGAGCACATGCTCGAGCTGGATGAGATGGGATGCTTCTTCAAGGACTGGGACTTCTCGGTCGGCCTGGTGGATTTTCCCTCGGTGATCGACGGCGCCACCGTGTTCCTCTGCTGGCGCAGCGATGAGAAAGAGCTCGGCTGGTACCACCCCGTGGAAGAAGGCTTCGCGGGACGCCGCCCGCTTCCATAAGTAACTCCTACGCTCCCTGCGCAGCGCTGCCGAACCTTTGCTCTGCCCTGGCCCGTGCGCGCGCTGCCTCGACGTCGCGATCGCGCGGCTCCGCGTTCGTGACCAGTTGCCCGAGCAGGGACCGCGCGACAGCGGTCACGTCGTCGACAGCGTGATTGAAGACGTGCTCGTTGATCTTCGACGGCTTTGTGAAGCCGGATATCTTCCGCACGAACTGGAGCGCGGCCCCGCGAATCTCGTCATTCGTCGCGGGTGGATCGAAATTGAAAAGCGGCTTGATGTTCCTGCACATGAGCCTGAAGCTACTGCCGACGCGTTGCACCGGCAACCCGCGCGGGCCGCTTCCGCCGCACCCATGCCCCGATGCCCATGACGAGCAGCGCCGCGAGCCCTGCCGCGCAGAGCAG
>PMDT01000322.1:4659-4791 GCA_003154555.1 Spirochaetaceae bacterium | reverse complement strand
ACCCGAACTCGGTGAACGTGGAGGATGTGACAATCGCGATGGCCAACGCCAACCTGGCCCTCTCGATGACGAAAGCCATCGTGGACAGGGCGCTGGCGGCATACCGGGAAATCATCAACATCAGGTAAGAGA
>PMDT01000322.1:0-4638 GCA_003154555.1 Spirochaetaceae bacterium | reverse complement strand
CTGTTCTCCATTATCGGAGCGAGCGTTCTCGCCATCATACTTCTCATTACATTGAGCGCGACCCCGGCGATGGTGCCCATCATCTCCGCCCAGGTCACCGACGCGGACACGCGCCAGCGCATCAGCGCCGCCCTGGATGAGAACCACATCAAGTACCAGTTGCGCGCCGACAACATCTTCTACGCCGCGGACAACGAAACGGCGATGAAGGCGAGTAACCTCCTGTTCCAGGAGAACCTNNATCCCCAAGGGCACCGACCCGTGGGCGGTCTTCAACACGCAGAGCTGGACGACAACGGACTTCGAGCGCGATGTGAATCTGCAGCGGGCTGTCACCCGGCAGCTCCAGCAGCACATCCTTGCCCTTGAAGACGTGGACGCGGCGAGCGTCGTCCTCCAGATCCCCAAGACGGAGCTGTTCCAGGCGGACCAGAAGCCCGTGAGCGCTTCCATCCAGATCACGCCCAAGCCCGGCTCCGACTTCACGACCAACAGGAAGAAAATAGAAGGCGTGCAGCGCCTCATCATGCTCGCTGTCGCCGGGCTGACCGCGGAGAACCTGGTCATCACCGACAACACGGGCGTGCAGCTCAACGACTTCACCGGTCTTGAGGAAGTGGACAGGCTGGAGCTTGCGAAGNNAAAAACGCCCTCAGCGACATCTTCAGCCCCGACCGCGTGCAGATCCTGAAGATCGACATCAAGCTGGACATGAGCAAGGAAAGCTCCACGGCCAAGGAGTATTCGCCCGTCGCCGTCGTTCCGGCCACCCGGTATTCGGCGGCCCAGTACGCCCCTTCCATCGCCCGCTCGACGCAGAACACGGAAGAGCATTTCCAGGGCACCGGCTTCAGCCCCGAGGGGCCCGCGGGTGTCGAAGGTCAGACAACGCCGGCATACAAGGACCTTTCCAACCTTGTCGGCAAGTACGACAAGACCCAGCAGACCACCAACAACGAGATCAACGAAAAGAACACGACCACTGAAAAGCAACCCTGGGATATCAAGGGCATCGGTGCCGGCGTTGCCATCGACGGCGTCTGGAAATGGAAGTATGATAAAGGGGGGAAGGTGCTCCTGAACCCTGACGGCAGCATCCAGCGGGAATACGTGCCCGTGTCGGATGACGACCTTGCAAAGGCCAAATCGCTGATCCAGGCGGCCATCGGCTTCAATCGGGACCGCGGGGACTCAGTCGATGTGCAGACCCTCCCCTTCGACCGCACCACCCAGTTCACGAAAGAGGACGGGGTGTTCCGCAGACAGCTGGAGGTGCGGCGCATCATCTATGGCGCCCTCATCGGTCTGGGCGCGCTGCTCATCCTGGCGCTCGCCTACCGCCTGATCGCCAAGGAGCTGGAGCGCCGGCGGCGGTTGCGGGAAGAGGAGCTCGCGCGGCAGCACCAGGCCATGAGGGAAGCGGCGCTGCGCACGGCGGAGGAACAGGGCGTGGAGGTTGAGCTGTCCGTGGAGGACCGGGCGCGTCTGGAGATGCAGGAGAACGCGGCCAATATGGCCCGCGAGCATCCCGAGGACGTGGCTCAGCTCATCCGGACCTGGCTCGTGGAGGAATAGGACATGGCAAAGCAGGGAGCACGGCCGGCACAGGCAGCGCCGCGCGAACGGCAGGCACCCGCGGAGGAGAAGGCTCCGGCGGGGGGCGGTTCCAGCAAGCGCGAGCCCAAGGGCGGGGCGGGTCACAAGAAGTCGCTCACCGGTCGGCAGAAGGCCGCCGTCTTCCTTGTCACCCTCGGTTCGGAGATCGCCTCGGAGATCTTCAAGCACCTGAGGGAAGACGAGATCGAGCAGCTCACGTTCGAGATCGCGCGCCTGGAGAGCATCGAGCCGCAGGAGCGCGACCAGGTGCTCATGGAGTTCCACGAGCTGATGATGGCCCAGGAGTTCATCTCCACGGGCGGCATCGACTACGCGCGCGAGCTGCTGGAGAAATCGCTGGGAACGCAGAAGGCCGTGGACATCATCAACAGGCTCACGAGCAGCCTCCAGGTCCGCCCCTTCGACTTCATCCGACGCACGGATCCGTCGCACCTGCTGAACTTCATCCAGCAGGAGCACCCGCAGACCATCGCCCTGATCCTCGCGTATCTCGAGCCGCAGAAGGCGTCGGTCATCCTCGGGAGCCTCCCGCACGAGATACAGTCAGATGTTGCCAAGCGCATCGCCACCATGGACCGCACCTCGCCCGAGGTGCTCCGCGAGGTGGAGCGGGTGCTGGAAAAGAAGCTTTCCACACTGTCCTCGGAGGACTACACCGCGGCAGGCGGCGTGGAGAGCATCGTGGAGATCCTCAACATGGTCGATCGCTCCACGGAAAAGACAATCGTCGAATCCCTGGAGGAGGACGACCCTGAGCTGGCGGAAGAGATCAAGAAGCGCATGTTCGTGTTCGAAGACATCGTGCTCCTGGACGACCGCGCCATCCAGAAGGTCCTCCGCGAGGTGGACACCGCGGAGCTCGCCAAGGCGCTGAAGAGCGTGGACTCCGAGGTGCAGGACAAGATCTACCGCAACATGTCCAAGCGCGCGTCGACCCTTCTGAAGGAAGACATGGACTATATGGGTCCGATACGGCTAAAGGACGTGGAAGAGGCGCAGCAGCGCATCGTAGCCATCATCCGCAAGCTGGAAGAGCAGGGCGAGATCGTGGTCGCGCGTGCGGGCGAAGAAGAACTGGTCGTTTGAAGCGGATGCGTCAAACGACCGTGGTCGAGAACTAAGGGAGAGCGTCGGTGGCAAAGAACGTCTTCAGGCCGCAGGATATCATGTACAACTCGCGCAAGGTCTTCATCGAGCCGCCGAAGATCGTGGCGGAAGAACCGGTGGAGGAAGTCGAGGCGGTCGAGGAGACCGGAGAATATACCGGACCGACGGCGGACGACTTACGCAAGGAAGCGGAGCAGTTCCGCCGCGCGTGGGAAGAGGAAAAAAAGGGGCTGCTTGCCAGGGCGCAGCTCGACGCGGAGAAGATCCGCAAGGACGCGGAGAAGGTCGCATTCGACGAGGTCAAACGGAAGAACAACCAGGCGCAGAAGATCCGCCAGGACGCCGAGGACCAGGGGCAGACGATACTCGCCGAGGCGCGGCAGAAGGCCGCCCAGCTGGAGACGGACATCAAGCAGCGCGTCACGACGACGGAGCGGGAAGCCTACGAGCGCGGCTACGGAGAAGGTCATTCCAAGGGCTATGACGAGGGCAAGGCCGAGGTGCAGCGCCTCGTGGAGAGCCTCCACTCCATCATCACGCGGGCAATCGAGAAGCGCAACGAGATCATCCAGGAGGCCGAGACCCAGATCATCAATCTCGTGCTCCTCATCGTGAAGAAGGTCATCAAGGTCATCTCGGAGAACCAGAAGAACGTGGTCATCAACAACGTCGTGCAGGCGCTGCGCAAGCTGAAGAGCCGCGGCGACGTCGTCATCCGCGTGAATCTCTCCGACCTGGAGCTCACCTCGGAGCACGTGAAGGATTTCATGAAGATGGTGGAGAACGTGAAATCCATCACGGTGCTGGAGGATTCCTCGGTGGACAGGGGTGGATGCATCATCGAGACGGATTTCGGCCAGATCGACGCGCGCATCTCCTCCCAGCTCCACGAGATCGAGGAACGCATCCTCGAGCTCATGCCCATCCGGGCCAAAGGCGAGTAGGAGGCCTGCATGGGCGTATTCGACAAGTACACCTCGGTCCTGGAGGGCATCGATCCCATCAAGTTCACGGGCGTCGTGGAGAAGGTCCAGGGGCTGCTCATCGAGGCGGTCGGGCCTTCGGCGCAGGTCGGCGAGCTCTGCCAGATTCTTGTGCCCAAGGGACGCGGAGTGGTGTGGGCGGAGGTCGTGGGACTGCGCGGCAAGACCGTGCAGCTCATGCCTTATGACGAGATGGAAGGCATCGAGATCGGCAACATGGTGGTCGGCATGGGGGAGACACCGCGCGTGGCGGTATCCGATAAGCTTCTTGGCCGAACGCTCGATTCCATGGGAAAGCCCATCGACGGCAAGGGCGATATCGGGTCCGATGAATGGTACCCGGCCTTCAACACTCCGCCGGATGTCCTGAAACGGAGGCGCATCAGGGAGATCCTCACCACCGGCGTGCGCGCCATAGATTCCCTCCTTACCGTGGGCAAGGGACAGCGCATGGGAATATTCGCCGGCAGCGGCATTGGCAAGTCCACGCTGCTGGGCATGGTCGCGCGCAACACCACCGCGGACGTCAACGTCATCGCGCTGATAGGCGAGCGCGGACGCGAGGTGCGCGAGTTCATCGAGAATGACCTGGGACCGGAAGGCCTGGCGCGCTCGGTGATCGTGGTCTCCTCCTCCAACAAGCCGCCCCTGGCGCGTATCCGCGGCGCCTATGTCGCAACGGCCGTGGCCGAGTATTTCCGCGACCAGGGCAAGGACGTGATGCTGCTTTTTGACTCTGTCACGCGCTTCGCCCGTGCCCAGCGCGAGATCGGGCTTGCCATCGGCGAGCCGCCGGCCAACAGGGGCTTTACGCCGTCCGTCTTCTCCCTCCTGCCGAAGCTCCTGGAGCGCAGCGGCACCTCCGACAAGGGAAGCATCACGGGCTTCTACACGATCCTCGTGGAAGGCGACGATATCGACGACCCGGTCT
>PMDT01000361.1 GCA_003154555.1 Spirochaetaceae bacterium | reverse complement strand
CCGCCAGGCTGTTGGGGCGGAGCTCGCAGGGAACCGAGGGTGGCGTCAGGGCCGCGAGCGCCCCATTCGAGCTGATGGACAATTGCGAAACCGTGGCACCGCCCTGATTCACCGCGTAGGCAAAGCCCTGGTTGGTGGTCACAGGCCACTGAGCGTACAGGGTCACGTTGGCCGTGCCCATGAGGAATGTCTGACCGTGCGTGTAGGTGCCGCCTCCGCCAAGGGCCTGTGTGTTCCAGCCTGCAAAGACGTATCCTGCCTTCGAAAGGACAGGGACGCCGTTATTGTCGAGGACGACGACGTTTGCCCCTTGCAGGTAGCTGGTCGTGTCGACGGGGATGTTTCCGGCAGTGGCTCCGTTGGCGTCATACGTGATGCCATAGACCTGATTCTGCGTCCACTCCGCATACAGGGTCACACTGCCCGCGCCCATGGGGAACTCCTGGGCCTGCGTGTAGGTGCCGCCACCGCCATTCGCCTGCGTGTTCCAGCCGATGAATGCATTGTTTGGTTTTGTCATGACGCCCGTATTGCCCAGGACGGTGACGGTTGCTCCCTGAGCGTAGCTGGCGGCGTCCGTCGGGACGCTTCCGCCGATTGCTCCGTTGAGGTCATAGGTCACGGTGTAAGTCGGGACGATCGGGCTTACGCACGCCATGGCGATCAGCCCGATGATGACGATGGAAGACAGGAGAAGAACTCTCTTCATAAAACCCCTTTCTATTTGGAATCAACATTACTATGAGAAATTCCGCGTACGGCATACGCAGACTTCCCGAATGAAACTTACTTGTTCGTGCCGCGAGCATCGGTGCGGTGGCACTCTCTGGAGCGGAAGTGATTCTTCTCGGGCGGCGGGAGCTTCAGTTCTCCAGGATCGTGATTTCGACTCTTCGATTCTTACGCATGCCTTCTTCGGTGGAGTTGTCCCCGATTGGCGAGCTTGCGCCCATGCCGCGCGCCGTCAGGCGCTCCGCGGTCACCGCGCCCGTGGACAGGAGCACATCAGCAGCTGCTTTTGCCCGTTGCTCGGATAATGCCTGGTAGTCCTGTTCGGTGTACCCCGGTGCGCGTGCCGTGAACCCGGCAACGGAGATGTCGCGGTCGGGATAATTCTTGAGGATGTCGGCAATGCGGCGCAGCTTGTCCTGCTCCGCGGGGAGGAGCTGGTCGGAGTTCGGGGGAAAGTTCACATTCTCCAGCGTGATCGTTACGCCCTGGTCCGTCGGCTGCACGTTCACATCGGGCATCGCCTGCGCGTTAAGCTGCTTCTGGATGTCGCCCGCCACCTGGGCGCGATCCAGGGGCGCGGCCTCGACGAGATCGCTATGGGAGTCGCCCTTGAACTCGATATCGTCACCCGTGTTGAAAGAGAAGAGGAAATCGAAAGATTCCTCGTAAGCAACGGGCTTCCGTTCCGCGAGACTCCACCAGCACTTCTGGTGGGAATAGCCGGCCACCCGGGTCGGNNAACTGGAACGGATCAGGAATTCCGAAGCTCCCGCGAAAATCGTGGGACTCCGTGGCGGGTGCGGTCCATGACCCGCCGACGGAAACATCTCCGTCGGGGAAAAAAGGAACATTACGCACCACCGGCATGAAATAGGAAGGATCGATCGTGTAGGCGCCCCGGCCGTCCCGCCAGTATTCGGAGGAGTAATGCTCGGTCCACTCGTACGTGTTGATGGACCCGAACGCTCTCTCCGACGTCTGGAAGTCGACGACATTGTATCCCGCGTCGCCCTTGGTATCGGTGACGGCGACGGCGATCTTGTCAAGGATGTCCACGTCGTGGCTGAACCTGCCGTTCACGTACACCGATTCGTGCACTTGTGAGAGTATCCTGTACTTTTCCCCCTTCGTGTACGCGAAACGGAACACGTCCGCCGAAAGCGAAAGAGCTGCAAACAGAAGTGCCAGGGTGATAAGTGCCAACCGTTTCGCCATTGTGCCCCCTTTCATTGTCGGCCGGTTTCCCTCACGCAGCGCTCCCAAAACGCAAATGCACCAGGAGGCCTGGTGCATTTGCCGGTCCGCGCCTTCCCGGAGCCCAGGGGGGGCCTCAGGCGGCTTTGTTGTTAACGCCGACCGTCATGGCTGATGGTAACCACGAGGTAGCGGTTGTCGTAATCGAAGCGATGCATCGCGAGCCACTCTTCGTAACTCTGCATCGAAAGCCGTCGAGCCCGCCGGCTTCTTTGTTCCATCTGCCAATGGTCCCTCTGCCAGTTGTAACGCGCCTGCTGTTCCGCAAGCACGCGCTGCCTTTCCTGATTCTGCTGCGCCAGCGCCCACTGTTGATCCCGGCGCTGATCGTACGCCTGCTGATCGTAGGTCTGCTGGCTCGGGGCAACGTACGTGGGAGTCGTCGCCCTGAACTCGATCTGCCCCGTTGCAAAGGAAGCAGCGATTGGAACGGCAACGGCAAACAGAGTAATAGCTACCAATTTTTTCATATTTTCTCCTTGAGCAAATGTAGGCAGGCCCCCCGTAGAGTTCGGTACGGAAGGACACATTGGCTCTGGCGGCATCGCGCGCGCCCGGCCGAAATGTCCGTTGTAGGTGCGCAACCGCACAGAAATAAAGCCGGTTTAGCATGTTCTTTGCATGATCAGGGAGCAACAATGAAAAGATTCGTGACGATGGCCTTCTTCTCGCTTTTCTCTTTTGCAGCGCTCAGCCTTGGGGCGCAGGTCGTGGGAAGCTCGCATGCGCAGAGCGGCTACAACCACGCCGATATTTCGGTTGCACTGGTGGACAATCCCGCGGACAAGGGGAGCATATGGCTCCGGGCAACGTACAGCTACCCGTTTCAGTTGTCCGAGGCAGACAAGTTCCTGAGCCTCATGCAGATCGGCGCGAAGAAGATCGATATCGCTGTTGCCCACAAAAGCACGATCTCCTATCGGCAGGAAGTTGGAAGGTTTTCAACCGATGACGGAGCGCTGGTGACGGTCACATTCGAGACAAAGGGCTCTGCGGCATCGTACGTCGTGGTGGAGATCAAGAAGGATGAGAGTTTTACTTTGCTTTTATTCGACAGGAAAGATACGCATGATTTCATGGACAGCCTGCTGAATGCGCACAGCCATTTCGACGAGTACCAGAAGCAGGTCATACTTTTCAAATAGCCCGTATGCTTACCTGAAATCATGACTCGCACGGGCGCCCCCGGCGTTTTCATGGGCGAAATCCGGCTTCCAGAAAGATTCGGCGATAATGTGCGTCACCCCGTCTGCGATCTGGAGCCGCCCCGTGACGCCCAGGAGCCAGTTCGTCAGGATCAGCGTTCGATACTGCTTGAAGACTTTCTCCCACACCACGAGATTCGCGAAGCCTGTCTCGTCTTCCAGGGTCATGAAGAGTACACCCGAGGCCGTTGAAGGCATCTGCCTGCAGATTGCGCATCCGGCAACAGAAACTTTGCGGCCGTGCTCCATGCGGGTGACGGCGGCGGTATCAGGAAGACCTTGATGCTCCAGGAGTGACCGGTACTGCTCCATCATGTGACCGCGCGGGCTCTGGTCAGATGCAAGGTAGTCCCACGTGATTTCCTCCGCCGCGCTGAGGGGGCGGAAGGAGGGCATCTCGTCGAAGTCCCCCACCAGGAGATTCGCAGGACGATCTCCCCGGTCCAGCACCCCCCAGAGTGCCTCGCGGCGTTCCTTGTCGAAACAGTCGAAAGCCCCCAGCTCCGCAAGTCTCTCCATCGAATCGCGTGGAAGCCTGCATTGAGATGTGAAGTCGGACAGGCGGGATGTCGTGCCGCCGGCGCGCCATGCCTGGATGCGCTGCCAGTCTCCGTCGCCAAGCCCCTTCACATAACGGAGCCCTATGCGTACCGCGTACTCCGCCGCATCGTGCTGACGCTCCAGCGTGCAGTCCCAATGACTCTGCAGGATGTCGACCGGCAGGAATTTCACCCCGTGGCGCCTGGAATCGTCGATGACGGTTGCGGGTGAATAGAAACCGAATGGCCAGGCGTTCAGGAGCGCGCAGGCGAACACCACCGGGTAGTGGTGCCGGACGTATGCTGTCGCGTACGCGATCAGGGCAAAGCTTGCCGCATGTGATTCGGGGAAGCCGTACTCGCCGAATCCGAGGATCTGGCTGAAGACCCCCTCCGCGAAGGCCGGCTCTATTCCCCTGGCGACCATGCGGGATACAAGGCGGTCGTGATGACCTTCCATCTTTCCACGCTGTTTCCACGCC
This sequence comes from Spirochaetaceae bacterium, assembly GCA_003154555.1. GTDB lineage: Bacteria > Spirochaetota > Spirochaetia > SZUA-6 > Fen-1364 > Fen-1364. Next base: position 5,844 of record PMDT01000361.1, on the reverse strand, counting down.
GCCATGTCCCGGCGGAGCTGGTCCGCTTCTCCCGGCGTATAGTCCGCCGCCACCATGGCGAGCTTCATCACCTGTTCCTGGAAGAGGGGGACCCCGAGTGTCTTCCTGAGAACCGGCTCCAGGCTCGGGTGGGGGTACGTGACGGCCTCCTGGCCCGCGCGTCTCCTGAGGTAAGGATGGACCATGCCCCCGGTGATGGGTCCGGGTCTGACGAGACTGATCTCCACCACGAGGTCGTAATAATTGCGGGGCTTGAGGCGGGGAAGCATCGCCATTTGCGCACGGCTTTCGATCTGGAACACGCCCACGGTGTCGGCCCGACAGGCCATGTCGTAGACGCCCCGGTCATCCGACGGAATGGTTGCCATGGAAAGATCGGTAGCGTAATGGCTCTTCAAAAGGCGAAACGCGTAGTCCAGATGCGTGAGCGCGCCCAGGCCCAGCAGATCCACCTTGAACAGGTTCATCGTTTCGATGTCCGTCTTGTCCCACTGGATGACGGTGCGTTTTTCCATGGTGGCATTCTCTATGGGGACGATAGTGTCCACCGGCTCGCTTCCCAGCAGGAAGCCCCCCGGGTGGATGGACAGGTGGCGCGGGAAGCCCACGATCTGCCGGGTGAGCTCCGCAAGCTGTCCGAGCAGGTGCGCGGGAAGATCGATGCCCGCCTCCCGGAAGACCGCTTCCAGATTCCCATCCCAATGCCCAAGAAGCTTCGCGCAGTGATCCAGCACGATCTCCGGTATGCCGAATGCCTTGCCGACTTCCCTGAGGGCCGACCTCTTCCTGTAGCGCACGACGTTTGCCACCATCGCGGCGCGGTCCCGGCCATACTTCTCATACATGTGCTGGATGACTTCTTCCCGGCGATTGTGCTCGATGTCCAGGTCGATGTCGGGAGGTTCCGCCCTTTCACGGGACAGAAAGCGTTCGAAGAGGAGGTCCATCTTGACCGGGTCAACCGACGTGACCCCCAGGCAATAGCAGACCACGGAGTTCGCCGCGGATCCCCGTCCCTGGCAGAGGATCTCCTTCTCCCGGCAGAAGCGCACCAGCTCCCACATCGTAAGGAAGTAGCCGCAGTAGCCAAGCTCCTCTATCAGTGCCAGCTCCTTTTCCAGAAGAGCCCTGGCGGGAGCCGGGATTTCGCTTTTGTAACGTCCCTTCGCGCCTTCCAGCGTGATGTGCCGGAGCCATGTTGCGGTGGTGAAGCCGGCGGGCACCACCTCATCGGGATATTTGTAGACGAGCTCCTCAAAGGAGAAGCGGCAACGATCGGCGACTTCCTGTGTCGCCTCCACCAGGCCGGGCGAATCGCGGTAGAGCCTTGAAAACTCAGATGAAGATTTCAGGGCATGCTCGTCATTCGGCAGGAGCCTCGTCTCTGCTTCCCTCAGGGTGGTGCCGTGCCTGATGCACACAAGGACGTCCTGGAGCCTGCGGCGATCCGTCACGTGGTAGAGAACCTCGGTGGCGGCAACGAGGGGAATCGAGAACCGGCCGGCGCTTTCCCTCGTGGTGCGCTCACGGGAAACGTCATCCACCCATCGATGCCGCCGGACAATGGCATAAACGCGATCCCCGAATGCCTCTTTGAGTATCGGAAGCCCTGACTCGCGCGGTGCTGCCTCCGCCGGGTCGTTGAGCCAGAGTGCAACCAGCCCGGGCGCGTGATCCCCCACCTCGGGCCACGAGACAGTGCAGGTCCCCTTATCATTCCTGAGGTGTCCGCAGGACAGGAGACGGCACAGGTTGCCGTAGCCTGCCCTGTCCTGGGCGAGCAGGATTACAGAGGAGCCATCATCGATGGAGACCTGGGAGCCGGTGATGAGCCTGACTTTTCTCTGCCGTGCGGCATCGAAGGCACGGACCATGCCGTAGACGCCGTTGCGGTCCGTGATGGCTACCGCGGGAAGTCCAAGACGGTCAGCCGTCTCGATCAGCTCTTCGGCATGGCTGGCACCTTCGAGGAAAGAGAAGTTGGTCTTGCACCAGAGGGGCACGTACACGGAGCGCCTGCCTCAATCCACGACGCCCTGGACGAAGAACGAGCCGGTAAGCCTGTCCCGGTATATCCAGAACAAACCCTGCTCTGAGCTATGGAAGGAATACTCACGATGGAAGGGAATGTCCCTGGCCTCGGTGCCCCACCAGGAACCTGAGACGACGAATGGGTCCTTCACCGTTCGCATGCCTTCCGGACCCTGCTGTGGCATGTAGAGAATTCGGCGCACCGCATTGAGGCGTTTCGGGGCAGGCCGCGGCGCCGGCCGCGCCCCCGGCAGGGAAGGGCCCTGAATCGGTACCCATGCGTAGGAACGTTCAGGGAGCCATGAGTCCCGAAGCTCTGCGCATGCCACGGCATCGTTGCCGAAGCGCGCGCGAATTGCCGCGAATGCACGCGCGCCCGCCGGGAGATCCCGACCGGGATTTCCACCGGAATCGCCGCCCCTCCTGAAAAGCTCCCCCTGCGTCCGCGAGGGGGAGCTCCTTGCGGAGTGCATCTCGATTTCCGCCACGCCGGAAGAGAATTGTCGCGCGGAGAGGCGAAGCAGGATGAGACGCCCCAGCAGCGCCGTCATGAGCGTAGGGGCAGCAGGACGGATCAGGTCAGTCGTGAGATCGCCATCCTCCGTGCGCAGGATGAGTGTGAGCCCCGCGATCACTGAACGGGCAGCTTCCGCGCGCGCTGCCTCCACCGCCAGGAGCTCATCGATGTGCGGCATGAGCAGGTTGAGATCCGTGAGCGGCGCATCGAGATGGCGACGGGACGGTACCGTCTCTGCGATGGCGAGCGGCTGAACAGGCAGCGGGTCGTCAGAAAGGATTGCCTTCAACAAGACTCCCGCGTCTTTGCCGAAGCGTCGGACAATCTCCCCTTCCGGCAGAGAGACGAAATGTCCGATCGTGCGAATCTCAAGCCTGCGCAGGGTGCTCTTTGTCCTTTGCGGCAGAGGCAGGCTGTCGACCGGAGACCTGCCTACCAGGGCGCGCTCTTCCTCACGGGAGGCGAACACGGTGGAGCGCGATCTGGACCTGGCCGCTGCATAGGTGCCGAAGCGTGTGAAGCCGACAACAACGGCAGCCTTGAAGCCTTCCGCATCAAGTGACCTCAGCACCTCACGGCTCCAGTGCGCCTCGGTCCCGAAGAGTGACCTGAGCCCGTCCGCCGATGCCCAGAGCGCGTCGTCATCGAAGGGACACAGCTCGATGTCCGGCGTGAATGCAGAGATCGTATGGACGATTCGATTGCGGGCTTCCGCGATCCTATCCGCCGACATATCGCGTGCCCGAAGATTCGGCACGATGGAGAGGGCGTTCGCGTATCGCATCCCGACGGTCAGTCCCTTCTCACGCGCGCAGGCATTGAGTGCCAGGATGGGACTTTGCGGCTTTTCGTCCCTTGTCACGGCAACCGGTGTCCCTGCCCAGCCGGGGTTTGCATTCAGAAGGATCTGCAGCGGCAGACCGTCAACGCTAATACAAGCCAGGAGGCCCATTGTACTGCCTTGTCTGTCTGGCACTCATGTTGGATCTCTTGTCCTTCAGTGCATGAATGTGCACCTGGAAGGGCCCCGCATCGGACCTGGTCATGCTTCCGCGGAGGGTTATCCGCGAACCGAGGGAAGGGTGGCAACTGCGCTTGCGGGTGAGGAAAAGCACGGCGGTCCGGCTGTGTTCCGCAAGCTTCTGGAGTCGGCCCAGGGCGGAATCACTGACATTCCATGCCGCCTCAGTATCCACGATGACGAGCCCGAGCGCTCCCGAACGGACCAGCCATTCTGTCGCCGTCAGGGAGTCCGCTTCTCCTCCGACGCGAATAACTGCCACCGCGGAAAGTACTATTCCACGTTCCGCCAGGTCTGGTGGAAAAAAAACGGAGTCCGACCCGGCAACCCACGCAACTGGTTCATTATGAGCCTGGGCTTCCGCAATGATCTCAGCCGCGAAGCTGACAGCGCCCGAGGCGTTTTCCTCCGAAATCTCCGCGAGTATTCCCACCAGGCCGTCAAAAGCCCATGATGCCCCACGATCGGCAGCTTTCAATTCCGTGGCGCGAAACACGTCAATATCTGACACGAACTGCGGTGCGAGGGCTCGCTCGGGCATCACAATAAAAGGGTAACATATGTTAAGTACTCCGTCAAGGGTTGAAAGGGGAGGGCCTGCACTGGCATCGAGCGTTTTTTGATTGTTCCGACAGTGTTCCATTCTCATGGAACAATCTCTATTTACGCATAGCTGACCGGCTCCGCGCTTTTTGTGTATTTTCACCGCATTTGCATGGGTATTCATTAATTATTTACTCAGTATGACTTAATGCTATGCAACGCTTTTGCGTTGTTCTTGCCAACTCCCCGGCGAATGGCACGCGGATTGCTGAATGCTATCGAGGCAATGCATATGGGCATGGAGAAACTCAGCTTGTACATGTGCTGGCCGAAGATGCATAGCCTTGCCCTGCCGAAAAAGGGAGTGACGCGGTGAAGGACAGGGACTCTGTTGCGGCAACACCCCTGCGCACGCTGATCCTGGAAGACCTCGATGCCGACGTCGAGCTGGTCGTGCGTGAGCTCCGACTGGCCGGTTTCGATCCGGAGGTCCGTCGCGTCGAAAATGAGGACGACTACACCCGGGCGCTGTCGCCCGATCTCGACCTTATCCTCGCCGACTATTCCCTGCCCCGGTTCGACGCCCTGCGCGCCTTGCGCGTCCTCCAGGCGCGGCATCTCGACATTCCCTTCATCGTGGTCACGGGCAGCACCAACGAGGAAGCACCCGTCGCCTGCATGAAAAGCGGGGCCACCGACTACCTGATCAAGGATCGCCTTGCGCGCCTGGGGCCTGCCATCAGCCAGGCGCTCGCGGCGCGTCGGGAGCGCGCGGCGAAGCTCCAGGCCGATGAGCAGATACTCCGCCGCAACAAGGAGCGCGCCCTCTTCAGCGCCATTATCGCGGCGTCGGCCACGAGCGCGGACGAGCACACATTTCTCCAGCGTGCATGTGACGAGCTCGCCAACGCATTCGGTGCCTCCCTGACATTCGTCGCCCTCGCCAACGAGACGCGCACAAGCGCTGTCGTCGTCGCCGAAAGCTGCGCGGTGAGGGGTCTGTCTTTTCTCGGCCACGCCGTCCTTTACGCAACCGCCCCCATGGGGCAGCTTCTTTCCCATCTCACGCACTCCCTGCAGGTGAATCGCCTTGCCGAACAGCACGACGTGGCCGCCCTGCACGAACGGCTCCTGTCGCAGGGGGTCACATCGCTCGCGCTGCTCCCGTTGTCGGTGGACGGTCGCCCGGTTGGCGCGCTGGGATTGGCGGCGACCGAGCCTGATCTCTTCGGGCAGGAGAAGATGGCGCTGCTTTCAAGCGTTGCCGCAGAGCTTTCCAGCGCGCTGATCCGCATCCGCCTGGAGGCCGACCACCTGCGCCTGAGCGCCGCCGCCGAGCAGATATCTGATGCCATTTTCTTCATGGACGTCGAGGGAGTCGTCCATTACGTGAATCTCAGCTTCGAGCAGATCAGCGGCTATGTCCGCGCAGATGCGATCGGGCGCTCGGCCTGCAGCATGATGGGTTTCGCGGACGAGCTCTGCCGCGCGATGCAGGAAACGGCACGTTCCGAGGGCGCGTGGCACGGACGCACGGTGAATCGCAGGAAGGACGGCTCTTCCTATACGGCGGAGTCTTCTCTCTCTGCCGTTCGCGACAGAAACGGCAGGGTGGTGAACTTCGTGGGAATACTGCGCGACATCACCGAAGAGCTGCGCAAGGAGGAGCTCTTCCTCCAGGCCCAGAAGATGGAGGCCGTCGGGAGACTGGCGGGAGGCGTCGCCCACGACT